>JAAANX010000050.1 GCA_009909085.1 Cyanobacteria bacterium GSL.Bin1
TTTCATTGCTAGTTGTGGAGGAGTGACGGTATCTCAACTTAAGAACTATATTGAGAAGCAAGAAAGACCAGATTGATTGTGCCTCTCCGCTTCGCTACGAGTCACGGGCTATCCTTCCCGACGTTGATGCTTCGCATACAACGCGGGGCTGTCGCCCGAAGCTCATTTCCTACTTCTGGGAAGGGATGAGTTGATCCACTTCATTACATAGTCGCACCCAATCGGAAACACGAATCGCTTCCGCCCGTGCTAAAGGAGTAATTTCTAATTTTTCTAAAATCCTTTCTAACGTGTCTGGAGAAATAAGACCCTTTAAATTATTCCGCAACATTTTCCGACGATTGGCAAACCCCAATTTGACCAGTTGTTCTAATCGTTTTGGTGAAGTCACCGGTAACGGAAACGGGCGTGGGGTTAAGGCAATAATCGCGGAATCAACTTTTGGGGGTGGGGAAAAGGCTTTGGCAGGAACCAAAGCAATCAATTCACAATTAGCCAGATATTGCGTTCGTACTGATAGCGCCCCAAATGTTTTTGACCCCGATTGAGCACAAATCCGTTCCGCAATTTCTTTCTGCACTAAGAGAACAATTATTTCATAGCGTTGTTGGGGTTGGGTGATCGAGCCCAATAATTTTTCCAGAATCGGTCCTGTAATATTGTAAGGAATATTCGCCACTACTTTATTTGGAGTTTCTGAAATAATTTGATTGAGATCGAGCTTTAGAAAATCTCCTTGTAAAAGCACTAAATTTTCAGTTTTACGGAACTTTTCCTTGAGATGTTTAATTAAAGCCTGATCCAGCTCGATCGCGATGACTGTTTTGGTTATTGCTAATAATTGGTCCGTTAGAACCCCGGTTCCAGGACCAATTTCTAAAACAATATCTTCATGTTTTAAGTCAGCTGCTGTAATAATTTCTTTGAGTGCTTTTTCACTTTTGAGCCAATGCTGAGCCAATCGTTTTTGAGGTCGCATTTCTAATCAATTATTTATTTTTATATCAAAGAGAAGATAAATGACATAATTTTTACTCACTTTTTCGCTTATTTCTGCTTGAATAATATCCTGATTATGACGAATTAATTTTCTGATATTTGACTTATTTCCTGAGATTGATTTCCTTTTGGTCGTGAGCTTATTGTTGGAGAGGGTGCTTTCTCTTTCCCTTTGTCTTTGGGCTTCGGTTTGCCTTTCTTTTTCTTCATAGGTGGAAACACTTCTTGCGCTTCTACTAAAAGCAGTTCATTCCCTTTTCTTACTGCTTCGACTTCCCAAAATGCTCCTGGCATCGGATTCACTAAGTGACCCTTAATTTCCACAAAAAAAGGGTTAAATTTACGAATCGCTTCTTTATTGGGACGGATACTAATGCCAAAATTGCCTTGATCTTCATTCCAGAATAGTAAATTCCCCCGAATACTAAACCGATCTTCTAAAATACTATCCGGTGCAATATTCGCTCCCTCTTCATTGCGATAGGTTCCTTTTAAAATAAAATGGAGACAAGGATCCTCTTTGAAGGTTTTGAGCCAGCAGTTCCAAACCAGTTCTTCATTGGGGGGTTGCCACCATCTCCGAAACAATTCAGCGGGAAACATTCCATCTCGCGTCATTAAGACACCCTCAGCACTTGCTGTATCGCTAGGTAGATAAATCCCGCGCACAATGCCGGTGCTACGATATTGATTCTTAATCGCGGGATCTTGGATATAAATGGTCATTGTCTCAGAAAGCTAACACTTAAATTTCTCAAGTTAATTTATAACAGTCTTCGCACAGCGAAAACCGACAAAAATTTGACGGAGATGCGGATAATACCAGTTACGCCAACTACTGTTTAATGCCCAAGGGCGAGTGGCCCAACTGCCTCCCCGTAACACCCGATGCTGGTTGTCAAAATAAACTTCTGAATAACCGCGATAGGGATAGGCTTCAAAATTTGGATAGGGAGAGAACCAAGATGCCGTCCATTCCCAAACATTGCCCAGTAAGTCGTAACAGCCATAATGACTTTCTCCAGCCGGATAAGCGTTCACCGGTGTTGTTTGTCCAATGCGCGTATCATAGTTGCCGTGGGCAGAGTGAGGAAACTCTTCTCCCCAAGGATAAGTGGTCGATTTGCCAAGAGTGGGCTGCCAGCAGGCTGCTTTTTCCCATTCCGCTTCCGTTGGGAGACGTTTCCCCACAAAATTGGCATAGGCTTCTGCTTCATACCAACTGACGCCATAAACGGGGTGATCGGCCCATTCTTTTCCTTCTGACCAGTATAAGGGCTTGGCAACCGGATTATTTTGTAACCATTGCCATCCCGTAGAGGACCACCATTCCCGAGTTTGATATCCCCCAGCTTCCATAAATTGTCGATATTGTCCACAGGTAACCGGATAGAGATCGAGCCAATAATCGTCTAAATCAACCGGATGGGCAGGACGGGCATTATCTTGAGGGGTTGTATCGCTGCCCATGATAAACTCGCCGGCTGGAATTTTGACCATTTCAGCAACGACTTCTCCAGTGCTGTTAGAGGGAGCAATAGGATACAAAGGCAAACGTTGGCGCTGTTGCAGTTGTAAAATCAAACTGATGGTTTCGCTATGTTGACATTCATGTTGAATCAGCCACCACCAAAGACGACTTTGTTCAGCAACGGGTGCAGTTTCTAAATAGTCTAAAACTGCAGCGCGAATATCGTGAAGATAGTCGAGAATGAGGGAGATCGAGGGCAGATTTTGTCGGTCTTCTTTGGGGAGAACATCCGCAGCGAAAAGCTGGCGATATTGAGGGTAGAGAGGAGGAGTGCCTTTGAGGTGTTCTAAAATCCATAATCCTTCGGTGAAGGCAATGTGTCCTAGATGCCACCCCACTGGACTAAAGTCAGGATGAGCTTGGGTGCAAAACCGATCAAAATCTAAGCTGTCAAAAAATTCAAGGCTGCGATCGCGCGTTTGTTCTAAGGCATCATAAATAGCACTGCGGTGTAACTTGATTGATGTGAACTGTTCCATCCTCTCCCACACAAATCATACTTTGTTCTGGACAACGTTTCCAGTTTCCCTCAAATAACGGTTCTGATGCAATGATAACCGCATCAGGATAGTTGGGATCCGCTTCTAGCCAGTAGAGGCTGGGTGCTGGCGAACGACTGGCAAAACGGCTAGCAACCAACTGCTGACCATCACTCACCACAATGTTGGCACAAAAATAAATATTGCCTTGGGCTTGGGCAATATCACTGAGTTGATTCAAGGCTGTTTCTACCGCTTGTGCTAAAGAGAGTTTCGGTTGTGTGTACAGCTGATGCAGAATTAAACCAAAAATATGTTCGGAGTCGGTGGTGCCATGAATATGCAGATAAACCTCATCATGTAAATTGAGACGCAGAGGACGATAGAGGGTTTTCCGAAACTGATCGATATAGCCATTGTGAGTAAACAATAACGTGTGAGAGAGTGATAAGCCCTCACTGGTAAAAGGCTGACAGTTACTTAAATCAACGGCTAAGCCAGGCGTTGCACTGCGAACATAACCTAACCAACATCCCGCTTCCACATAGCGACTAATTTGCGGTAAGTTCAGATCGCTCCAAATCGGCATTGTCTGTTTATAAATGTAGGGCGATGTTGCCTGGTGAGGATGATACCAGCCAATCCCAAACCCATCTGCATTCATCAATGCCGACTCCATTTCTTTGGGTTGATAAGCTTGAACAACTAGGGAGTGTTGAGGTTGACAAAGGAGTTGGTCTAGCTGTACGGGCGAACCGAGGTAACCGAGGAGACGGCACATAATGATTTCAGCAGTAATTACATTCAGATTGATTGCGTTTTAATTTTAACGTTCTCATTCATCAAAGCCGTTCACTCTTTAACCCGACGAATGGGTAAATTTGCAATCAGGGCTGTAATCCCTTCTCCACTTTCGAGATTAAACTCGGTACTGTCGATGTCAATTTCCACATACCGGGCGACCACTTCTAAAATTTCCTTGCGCATGGTTTCTAGAGTTTCTTCACTCAACCCGGAACGATCGTGAGCAATAATCAGTTTAAGGCGTTGTTTGGCTTCATCCCGACTACTGCGGGATGGGTTACGGTTAAACAGTCGTTCTAAAAGTTCCATTATCCTATGTGGCTATTTCTTCATTTGTGATCAAAAAGTTATGGGTGACCCGACTCTCCCGCTCTATTCATTATGGTACTGGGTAACTGACGACAAGTCATTGTTTTAGAGCGGTTCCGTAAACCAACGACGGATCCGCTTGAGTAACGTTTCTTGCGTGTCCATCAAGTTCAGAAAACTGACTTCATCTCCTTTGATCCGGCGGGCAATATTATTAAAGGTTTGTCCGGGAATTGACAGTTTTTCTTCTAAGACTAGGGGTTCTCCGCGATTACTGGAGACAATAATCCGTTCATCGTCTGGAACAATGCCAATTAAAGGAACCGAAAGAATATCTAAAATATCTTCAACACTCATCATATTATTCATTTGAATCATTTCTGGTTTCACCCGATTCACAATCAGTTTGGTGTTACTAATACTGTTGGCTTCGAGTAACCCAATAACTCGATCTGCATCACGTACAGCTGCTACTTCTGGCGTTGTGACAATGATGGCTTCTGTTGCGGGCGCGATCGCGTTTTGAAAGCCCATTTCAATGCCAGCAGGACAATCAATAACTACATAATCGTAATCCGGGGCGAGACGAGACACTAACTCTTTCATTTGTTCCCGGTTGATTGCCTCTTTGCCGCGACTTTGTGCCGCAGGAAGCAGGACCAGTCCAGATTGACGTTTATCTTTAACTAACGCTTGTTCGAGACGACACTCGCCACTGAGGACATCGATTGCGGTGTAAACCACTCGACTTTCTAACCCTAACAATAAATCTAAATTACGCAACCCAAAGTCAGCATCAACGAGCGCTACTTTATTGCCTAATTTCGCCAAAGCTGAGCCAATATTGGCAGTGGTTGTGGTTTTACCAACGCCACCTTTTCCAGAGGTAATGACTATAATTCGACTCATAATTATATTGAATAAGACCGACTAATTTTCAAGTTTCATGGTGTAAGTCAGGAGGAAACGGATACCATTAGCAGAAATCGCTTTCGGTTTCCCATTAAGCCGCTCGATCCTCCCAAAATTGTTTTTCGCTATCAAAGCGGCGAGTTTTTGCAAAATCGAGTCCCCGCGTAATCCGAATGCCTTCCGCTGCAATATATGCAATTTCAGGTTGCTGTTGCTGGGGAAGTGGATTAGGGGCACGCGCCACAACATCGGCAATCCGCAGCTGAGTCGGTTGCAGTTGTAAGGCAAAAATTCGACAGGTGCGATCCCCTTTCACCCCTGCATGGGCTAGCCCTCGCAGTCTCCCCCAGATTATAATATCTCCTTGGGCAAGGACAGCTCCACCGGGATTGACGTCTCCACAGAGAATAATTGTTCCATCATGGCGTATCTCCATCCCCGAACGAACGGTGGTTTTTAAGTAAAGGGGTTCACCATGCTTGATTGGGGTCCCATTGCGAGAGGGGTTCAGCGATGAAACCGGAGGAGGTTGGATGACAGAGTACCCCGCTGTTGCTGCGGCAACAGCCGTTTGCCGACGCGTGGTTTCCACAGAGAAGAGATATAAATCCACTTGTTTGAGCGCACGCGCGATGGCGTTTAATTGTGATCCATCCAAAAGCCGATCGCGCGCTTGCATAGCGACCAACGTTTGCGGTTCCCAAAACTTTTCACTCGCATTGAGGCGATGATTTAACTGTTGCCACAACTCAGCCCAGTCATTAGTCCCATCCAGGACAGGGGCAGGCGGGAGATAGAGCACCACTTGGGTTTCGTCTCGTTGCAAACGCACCGGAGATTCTTCGCTCGTGTGACTATTCTGGTTCATAACAGAGGCGTACTAAAACTTCTTCAATGAATCAATCAGCGCGGAAATCAACGCTATCCTACCACTATTTATCAGTTACTCGTTACCACTGATCAGTTACCAAGAGAAGGGAACTGGGTGACAAGGCAATTCAATCGTGTGTCTCTATTTTTCTATTGTCCAACAAGTGGTCGCAAAAAATATTAACCGATTTTGGCTTAACTTTTGACTCCGGGACGGACTAAGATAACAGTTCCGGAAAACCGATTGGCAATCATCGCTGGCAGATTATGCTCGAAACTAGCATCTAAAGCCAGAGAACGAGAGGCCCGTTGTAAGGTAGTCAATAAAACAATGACATCACATTCCTTTTCCGTTGCTAATTGCAACACCTGATTTTCAGTGGCTGGAGGCGGTAACCGAATTCCTTCCACTGGGGCGTGGAGTTGTTTGCTAAATTCTTGCACAGTGGCTTCGAGAGGGTTTTGTTTCGGGGTTAATTTTTGACGATTCCCATTGCTATTGATGGTACACAAAATATATTCCGGGGCAGCACAAAAAGCACTTAACTGGGGTAAGAGGTCAGTCAGGTGTTTGAGGTTCGTTTCTCCTAAGTTGAGGGGAACGAGCCACCGTTGGGTAACCGACTTCTCCTTAGGGACTGTTTTTCGACTCCCTTTCACAAAAACCACATCACAGGCTGCAGTTCGGATCATTTTGCCGGTGATATCCCCAAATAAACGTCCCGTAAAAATGTTTTTTGTTCCTTTCCAACCCATAATCAACAGAGAAATCTTCCGTTCTTGGATGACTTCTAAAATAGCTTCACTGCGCTGATGGGTGGTTCTGAGTTGTGTATGAACCGGTAAGTTGTACTGTGCAGCAACGGCTTCTGCTTGTTGCAATAATTGGCGACCGAGGGTGGGATTGACCCAAGCCTGATCAGGAGCTAAGTTGCGAGGAACTTTCATCAGATGTAATAATTCGAGTTCCGCTTGCCGATATTGCGCGATCGCGCTGGCAAACTCGGTTAAACCAACAACGGTTTCGGGATTCGTCACCGGCAACAAAATTCGTCCTTTCCCCACTGCGGGGGAGCGTGTTTGATAAATAATATACGACGGTTCCCCAATGACTCGTTGGGCAGCGGGTTGATCAAAACGATTCGCCTCGTGCAAGGCTTCCACTTCCGCCCGAATAATATCACTGCGCGTAATAATGCCCACCAGTCGTTCTTGCTTGGTCACGGGTAAATGAGAGAGATGGTAACGATTGAGCAGATAAAGGACTTCTTGTAAGGGTGCCGAAGGACTAACACTAACGGGTCGCTGGGACATCATGTCTCGGAGGAGCAAGGGTTGGGAGCGTCCCATAAATTTCCCTAAGTCAGTTTGCGTAATCATCCCCACTAACTTCCCTTGTTCTACCACCGGAAATCCGCGATGGGGAGAACGGGAAAAGGCTTGACAAGTTTCATCTAAATTTAAATCGGTAGAAAGGGTTTCCACCGGATATTGCATCACTTGTTCGGCACTCACCCGCCCCAGCAGCGGATCCACTTGCATTTCTTCTCGCAGGTTGATCCCTTTTGCGGCTAATAACTCTTGATAAAGAGAGCCAGAGGAGAGACTTTCTGCCACCAAATAAGCCGTAGCACAGCTAATCATTAAGGGGAGGACTAACTCAAAGTTGGCAGTCAGTTCAAAAATAATGATAATGGCAGTGACGGGGACTCGCACGACAGCAGTAAACATTGCTCCCATACCGGCTAAGGCATAAGTGTTGGCACTCCCGGCACCTACCATTGCCACTTCGGCAACGCCAATCAGGTAGCCTAATGCCGAACCAATGACAAGGGCGGGGGAAAATAATCCGCCGGGTGCCCCGGAGCCATAAGCAATCAGGGTGAGAAAAAAATAGGCAATGAGCGCGATCGCGGTCATTTGCCAACCGCCTTCCCCGGTAATTAAAAAATCCCGTAACCCGGCATTATCCCGGAAAAATGGGGGAAATGCTGCGATAATCGAGCCTGAAATTAATCCGGCCACCGCAATTCGTAAGGGCAGCGGCCAAGATAAACTCTGATAGAAGCCGAGACTGAATAGAATCCCCCGATTAAACAATACCCCCACTAATCCAGCCGTAATTCCCAACAATAAAAAAAACGGAATTTCCTGAGACGCAAAGGTTACTTCCCATTCTCTTGCCGAAACGAGCCCAGAGAGATTGACATCGGATGATCCCAGTAAGCGAGAAACAACCGCTCCTGTAAAAGAGGCCAGAATGGCCGTTTCTAGGGTAAACCCAGAAATATCTCGCATCAACTCTTCCACGACAAACACAATGCCCGCGATCGGCGTATTAAACCCAGCTGCTAACCCAGCTGCTGCCCCTGCCGCAATTAACTGCCGGCGGTGTTGCGGAGAAGTCGGTAGCCAAACACTGAGTTGTGCCGCTAACGTCGCTCCAATATGAACCGTGGGTCCCCGTCTGCCGAGGGTAAACCCAGCCCCTAAAATAAAAATCGTTCCTAACATTTTCACGATCGCGGAGCGTAGCGAAAGCGACATCGGTAATTGCGCTAAAACGGCTTTGACTTGCGGGATGCCACCGCCAGCTGCATCAGGTGCCAACCATTGCAAACAAACGCCAGTTAACCCGCCAAACAAAAAACTAGCAAGAGGAAGCACGAGCCAACCGTGTTCATTGGCCGCTGCCACACGATAATTCCCGAGCCAGCTAATCCCCTGTTTGAGAGTGAGTGCTGCTAGTGCTGAAATGACTCCAATCAGACACGCTTCCAAGAGAGCATAGCGCTGATCAACGGGTCGTAAACGGAGAAATTTTAACCAAGAAGAAAACATTAATCATTAATATTTAAGAGTTAATAATTATAACTAGTAATTGACAGATTATTTGGTATAAAAAATAAACAAAGTTTCTTGTATTGACCGATATTATGCCTGGACTATCGTGGGGTTAACTTATTTAATTAGCATTAATTTTTATTTAATTTAAGTAAATCTTCGGTTTTATTGCACTTAAAATTTGATTATGATTAAGCCATAAAAAAACATGAATTGGCCAAATGATCAACCTGCCTCCATCTTAGTTGTAGATGATGAACCTGATAACTTTGATGTCATTGAAACGGCTCTTGTCAATCAAGGATATCAACTCCAATATGCTAGCAATGCCCATAATGCTTGGCAGCAATTAGAAATTTTACCCGTTGATGTAATTGTGCTGGATGTGATGATGTCCGATCAAGATGGCATCAGTTTTTGTCGTGAGCTGAAAAATCATCCGCGATCACAGCACATTCCGATTCTTATGGTAACTGCTCTCACCGAGAAACAAGACTTAGTTCAATCTTTAGCAGCAGGAGCAGATGATTTTCTAAGTAAACCCTTGAATTACCTTGAACTTCAAGCAAGAGTCGCTTGTCTAGTGCGGATTAAAAAGCAATATGATCAGTTGCGAGCTTTATTGGCCAGTCGAGAAGAAGAATTACGTCATCGTCAAGAAGCAGAAGTCTCCTTAGCGAAAATGAATGAACAATTGCAAGCAGTGATTGATGCAGTTCCTGGTTTTATCTCTTGGATCGGGAACGACTTGCGATATCGCGGCGTTAACCAACGGCTTGCGAAAGCGGTGGGGATAGCTACTGAAGAATTTGTGGGTCAACCCTTAGGTTTTTTAGATTCTGCTCAAGAATTTGAAACATTTATTCAGGACTTTATTGGCAAAACGAAGCGGGAAACTGCACAAATCATTCTGAGTGTTAACTTTCAAGAAAAACTACGAGAAAATCTAATTGTTGCTCAAAAATATGAGCAAGGACAGTCGATTGTAACCGTAGGAATTGATATTACAAAATGGAAACAAGCAGAGAGAGAACTGCAAGTCACAACTAATCAACTGATAACATTACTGAATACATTAAAGAGTGGTGTTCTCCTTCAGGATAAAAATTGGAATGTTATTTTACCCAATCAGATATTTTACGAAATTTTCAACCTCAATCCTGCGATTGATGTGCTCACCGGACAAACAAATTCTGAATTAGAAGACTATTATCAAGTGTATTTCTCAGAGCCTGAACGATTTTGTCAACAAAATACCATGCTGTTGCGAGGCCAAAAATCCGTTATTAATGAAGAATGGACGCTGCGAGATGGCCGGATTTTAGAGCGCGATTATGCGCCAATTTGGGTGGATGGTTCCTGTCAAGGTCATTTATGGATGTATCGAGATATTACAGAACGCAAACGCGATGAAGAACAACTTAAAACTTCATTACAGGAGAAAGATTTACTTTTAAAAGAAATTCATCATCGAGTTAAAAATAATCTCTTAGTTGTGTCAAATTTATTGGGACTACAAAGTCTCTATGCTGAAGATGAAAAAGTATCAACTTTGCTGAATGAAAGTCAAAATCGGGTGCATTCTATGGCACTCATCCATGAAAAACTTTATCAAAGCACAGAGCTAAAAAAAATCAACTTTGCTGATTATTTAAGAGATTTGACACAGACTTTATTCGACTCTTATATTGCCGACAATCAGAACATTGAATTGGCATTAAAACTAGAACCAGTTTGGCTGAATGTAGAAACCGCAAATCCTTGTGGTTTGATTGTAAATGAATTAATATCTAATTCTCTTAAACATGGCTTTTCTGATGGTTGTGAAGGAAAAGTTTGGTTGGAATTACGCCAAAGCAAAGATAATAATCAAATCACTTTAGAAGTTAAAGATAATGGTGTAGGATTACCTCCCAATTTCGATCCCATGCAAGTCCAATCTTTAGGAATGGAACTGATTGTAACCTTAACTGAGCAAATTCAAGGCGAGTTATCAATTACTAACACTAACAACGAAGGTGCAAGTTTTCAAATTACTTTCCAAGAATTACAATATCGTCAACGCTATTAAAAAATTAAAGGAGGAGAGATGAAATCGAGTCGGGGAAAAATTTTAATTGTTGAAGATGAACTCATTATTGCAAAGTCTTTGGCTCGGCAATTGGAAAATTTAAGTTATGAGTTAGTAGGAACTGCCTCTTCTGGAAAAAAAGCATTGGAAATCATCCAAAATAATCTGCCCGATCTAGTTTTAATGGATATTGTAATTGCCGGAGAAATGGATGGTATTGAAACGGGAAAAAAGATTCGAGAACAATTTGATATCCCGATTATTTATTTAACGGCTTATAGCGATGACGAGACGCTTAAGCGCGTACAAGAAAGTGGTGGTCAAGGGTACATTTTAAAGCCTTATAAACAGCGAGAAGTGCATGCAGCAATTACGATGGTTCTCGCGCAATATCAAGACCAAAAATCTTGAACCAAATGAGTAACATCAATCAAGAGCTGCCTGTCAAAATCGAGAGTCAGTAAAATTATGGATATATACACTGACACTTACCCATCCATTCTCGTGGTCGATGATGATCCCAATAACTATGATGTGATTGAAAGCTTACTCTACGATCAGATCTATCAATTCCACTATGCAGAAAAGTGGAAAATTGCCTTAAGGCAGCTGCAACAGATCAAAATTGATTTGATTTTATTAGATTTGATGATGCCAGAAATGAATGGGCTGGAGTTATGCCGATTAATTAAGAGCGATCGCGCTCATCAAGGTATTCCCATTATTATGATGACCGCATTGGGAACACGCGCCAGCTTATCGCAGGCTTTAGAAGCTGGTGCCGATGACTTTATTAGTAAGCCCATTAGTGGTTTAGAATTACGAGCAAGAGTGCGCTCTATGCTCCGAATAAGTAACCAATATCAAAAAATTCGGGAACTCAATAAAACTTTAGAGCAAAAAGTAGAAGCCCGTACCCGCCAACTGCAGGATATGATTTGTTATCATCCACTGACAGGGTTAGCGACTCGTTTTTCTCTCTTGCAGCAGCTGAATGATTTGTTGAGTACAGATCAAGGATTTGGGCTGCTTTATTTTGATTGTGATGATTTTCAGTTGGTGAATAGTTGTTATGGTTATGAAATTGGCGATCAGGCACTGTTAGCCATTCGCGATCGCGTTTCTCTGTGTTTAGGCGCTAATGATTGGTTTGCTCACCTCGGCGAAGATGATTTTTGTATTCTGATCACCCATGCTAGAAATGAAGCAAACGTACAGGCGATTATTGATCGAATTTTTGCTGCCTTTAAACAGGCGTTTTTGATTAGTCACCAAGAAATTTATTTGTCAATTTCAATGGGAGTGGTTTATCAAAGCGTACCTTGGGAAAAAGATGCAGAACGCATTTTGCGTAATGCAGATACAGCCCTGAATTGGGCAAAAAGAAAAGGGAAAAATAATTACCAGCACTTCCAAGCCAATATGCATCAAATCACAAGAGGAAAGTTGCAGCTAGCGAGAGATTTGCGCCAAGCTTTAGTCCGAGATGAATTTTGCGTTTACTATCAGCCCATTATTGACTTAAAGCAAGATCGGATCAGTGGTTTTGAAGCCCTCATTCGTTGGCAACATCCAGAGCAAGGGTTAGTTTTACCAGACAAGTTTATCGCCTGCTTGGAAGAAACAAGTTTAATTATTCCCGTTGGTATGGTTATTTTAAAAAAAGCCTGTCAGCAATTAAAGGTATGGGAAAAACAGGGCAAGCCAGACTTACAAATTAGCGTTAATTTATCGCCGTTGCAATTTCGAAAAAAAAGTCTCCTTCATGATGTTGAGTCCGTGTTGTATCAAACTGGGTTATCGCCATTAAAGTTGAAATTAGAAATTACAGAAACGCTGACAATGGAAAATTTACACCAAGCTGTCAAAGTGATCAAAGCCTTTCGATCGCGCGGTATTGAACTCAGTATTGATGATTTTGGCACCGGGTATTCTTCTCTGAGTTATCTCCAGCAGTTTCCGGTTAATAACCTGAAAATTGATCGCGCCTTTGTCAATCTTTTAGAAAGCGATGTCAATAACTTGCAAATTATCCGCGCGATCATTTATCTAGGAAAAGCATTGGGAATGAGTATTACTGCAGAAGGGATCGAAACAGCCTCTCAAGTGGCTCAACTCAAACAACTCAATTGTGAATTTGGACAAGGCTATTATTTTGCTCAGCCCATGAGTGCAGAAGAGGCGTCTGAATATCTCTTTTCTAGCTAACAGCGGATAAGCTTTCCACAACCAGAGAAGGAGTGACATAAGATTCATTCATTTGCACATCTTCTCCGAGAGTAATCAGGTGGTTGAGTGCCGTATAAATATTACCGGCAACCATTGTATCTTTCACACGACCGGTAATTTTGCCGTTTTCAACGCGATAGCCCAGTTCAATATTGGCGGAAAAGTCTCCCGAAAGATCTGCATCGCCTCCTAGGAGTTGATCAATGACCAGTCCGTTATCTAATTGGGCGATTAAATCGTCTAAACTTCCCTTACCAGGGGCAACGATTAAGTTAATCAGACTTGGGGTGGGATAACGCCCTAAACTGGGACGAAAACCATTACCAGTGCTGCCTGTCCCGAGTAAACGTCCTATAGCGCGATCGCGATAAAATTCTTTTAACTGTCCTTTCTCAATGAGAGTTAGCTGCTGTGTCTGTGTCCCTTCATCGTCAAAGGGACAGCGTTCAGGATTACGGGTCGGATCTTGCCAGAGTGTAATTTGGTCTGAGATCACTTGTTGCGTTGCGCGATCACTCCAGGGAGAAGACCCCTCCCAAATGCGTTTTCCATTGAGTGCAGCAATCACAGTCTCCCAAAATAACGGTGCTGATTTCGGCATAAAAATGATGGGAACCTGTCCTTGCGGTGCCGGAACCGTTGCTTGTGCCCACTTCATCCCTTGGGCAATGCGTTGCTGAAGAGGCTGTAAATCAAGGGTATGGGCTGATTCAATCCCATCGGCAATCCCTAAAAAATCTTCGCCGCGGACCCACTCCACTTGGAAAAAGGCACTGAGGCTGATGTCAGTATATTGACAGTCGGTTCCTCGGCTATTGAGGAGGCGGGTGGTGTGTTGTTCGCAGTCGAGTTCTCCGCTACAAATGACGCTGGAATTGAAGTTAGAGAGTTGCGCGATCGCGCTTTGACCGGTTGCAATGAGATGATCTTGGGCAACTGAGTGACCCTGTGTCGGATAAACTTGCTGATGATCAGCGGTGAGTTCAATCGTTTCTGGGGGATTCAAGGGACACAACGCTAACGCCCGTTGTACCATTTGTTCGGGGTCCACTTTCCCATAAGCGACAGTCACACCAGGGGCGCGATCGCGCCACACCCGTAAGGCAATACCTTCTGATTCAATGGTTTCGAGCTGCTTAAGGCGATTGGCTTCAAAATAGACCGGATGAGAACGAGAGATCAGTTGATAGACCTCTGCTTCTTCTGCCCCAGCTTTTTGCGCCGTTTCTAAAATTTCCTCTGGGTTGATCATGCTAGTAACCAGAACCCGGCAAAGGATTGCGAACTCGGATCACTCTGAATGGCTAAGAAGTGAACCCCTTTTGCCTCCTTCTTGGCAGCAGCAAATCCTTGCGCTTCCTTGAGCGTCTCTGGATTGGTAATATCAGCTAAAATCCAACATTCACTACTACCGGTTTGTAGCACTAAACGGGGCAAGCTGCCCTGCTGCAATTGAATTTGAGAAAGTTCCATCCCCGACATCCAACCGGCAAATGGCATCGCCCGCGGTGAAAAAATAACCAAGCCCGGAATCTTCGTTTCTGAGGCTAATTCAAATAAAGAGAGAGGAAACCCTTCTCCAAAACTAATCTCCCACTCTCCCATCTCTTGAAAAGCTGCTGCTTCCAGGGTGACAAATGCCCACTTATCCCCCTTATCCCCCCGAATCGCATCGGGAAGAATCACCGCACTTTCCGCGGGATATTGCACCGAGGCATTACTCATCGCCGTCTCATCATAGCCTTCTTGTTGGGGGTAAACTTGTTCTAATCGCTCTTGTAACCACTTCTGTAACGCATAAGTGCGCCGACTGGGAAGCGCAGTAATCCCTAAATCATCGCAGGCTTTCGTAATCATATTATTCATTTGACGACGAAAGAAGCGAATTTTTTTGGGGGCAGTGTCTGCCTTTTCCATCGCCTCCTTCAAAGCTTCTTGCAGGAAAATTGAGTTCACATTCTGTGCCGCACAAAACTTGGAATAGCGAAACAATTTTGCTTCGGTTGCTTGCACCTCGAGGGGACTTTCACAAATTAAGACTTCCCACTGCTTTTTATTGTTTTCATCTCGAATCGGACGAGAGTAGAAATCAAGTTCCCAAATCGTTTCCATAAATTAGGTTCTCATCAATAGTTGACCCCTCTTAGCACATTAGCAAGTTTTCCGAGATTTTTGAAATGGTTTCGCTACTTCCTCAACCCGAGTTAATCGGTGACTCCCTTCTGGTTTCGAGGGTCGAGAACCTGATCCCCCCTGGTCATGACTAATGGGAAACACAGTGTTAAGCCGTTTCATTTAATTGAGGATAGAGCGATATAAGTGACTCAGTTGTGAAGCGACCCCTTCCCAACTAAACTCGCTTTCCATCCGTTTTCTCGCATTTTCACCGAGTTGATTGCGCCATTGGGGATCATTTAAAACGCGATCAATTGCTTTCGCGAATGCTTGCTCATCTTTGGGGGGAACCAGTAATCCAGTTTCTTCGGAGACGACAGTGAAGTTAAGCCCGCCAACAGCACTGCCCACAACCGGCGTGCCACTTGCCATGGCTTCAATCGGTACTAAACCAAAAGGTTCATAGTGACTCGGAACAACGCAGACATCGGCAGCAGCAAAATATACGGGCAGATCCTCGTCAGAAATGCGTCCGGGGAAGTCTGTTATCTCACTCAGCCCTAATTCATCTACAATTTTTGTAATCCGGTCTTTTTCCTCACCGTCACTTTGACCAGGACTGTAAGCCCCGGCAATGATGAGCCGTAAAGGGACTTTGCCACGCAATTGAGACTGATAAACGGCTCGCACCAAGGTTTCAATCCCTTTACGCGGGTCGAAGCGTCCCACGTAATAAATAATTTTTTCTGTTGGTGCAAAGCCTAATTTGGCTCGCGCTTGTTCATGAGTGATCGAACCAAAGCGATGGATATCTGTGCCACAGGGAATAATTTCGATATTACCGCGAGTGGAAACGAGTGAGCGCAGATCGTCTCTTTCTTGAGGACTGGTCGCAACAATACAATCAGCAGTTTCTAAGGTGGCTTTTTCAATTTCTAAACGTCGGCTTGCAGTATGGGGGGGCTCTTTTACCGATTGATATTTCACTGCCCCCAAAGAATGATAAGTATGGATCATCGGGAGTGATAACCGCCTCCGGAGTTCTAATCCCACCCAAGCCGATAACCAGTAATTGGTATGGATCAGTGCATACTCTCTCCCTTCCTTGCGAGCAAATTTCAGTAATTCTTCCACAAATTGATCACAGTGTTCAAAAATTTCTTGACGCGGAATAAAGGTTTGCGGACCAGCAGTTAGACGAATCGTGCGACAAAACTTTTGATGTTGAACAATACGGGAATTATTAGCATCGGACTGGCGAGTAAACATATCGACATCCCAACCCAAGCCCGCCAGAGCATCTCCCACGTGCCGTACATAAACATTTTGTCCGCCCGCTTCTTCCCCTCCAATATCAACGGCAGGGTCACCATGTACGGAAATTAAAGCAATCTGTTTGCGATGATCGGTATTCATTCTTTCCTTTCCCTCCTCCTGGTTGATGCTTAGTCCGAAAGGTTTTGATGGGTGAACTCAACAGTGATAGCAGCTACCGTTACTGTAACCTGTCATCATATCGCGCTTTAACTTAGCAATTCTCGACAAAGGGGTTAATCAGCTTTCGGAAAGATTTTTTTAGTCTAAACCAGAGGCTTTAAGATTGGACAAATTTAGTGAGACGTTCCAGTCCATTATGGATGGTTTTTAAATCAGTGGCATAGGATAAACGAATGCAGGCATCGTTACCAAAAGCGATCCCCGGAACCGTTGCCACCTGCATTTCTTCTAGTAATTCGTTAGCAAAGTTAAACGAAGTTTTTCCAGTTTTGCTGATATCGACAAAGAGGTAAAAGGCACCGTAAGGAGTGGAACAACTCAGTTCTGGCACCTTCGTCAATACATCTAACATAATTCGTCGTCGCTGAGCGAAAGCCGTTCGCATTTCGTCAATCGCCGTTTCAGAACGAGGATTTTCTAACGCCGCGATCGCGCCATACTGAGCAAAGGTACAAACGTTAGAGGTACTATGACTTTGAATAGTGGTCATTGCTTTGATAATTTCTTCGTTACCTGCTAAATAACCGACCCGCCAACCAGTCATGGCATAGGTTTTGGCAAAGCCGCTACTCACTAAGGTGCGAGCAAAAATGTCTGAATTCAAACTACCAATGCTAATATGTTCGGCATCGTCATAGAGAATTTTTTCGTAAATTTCATCAGAAACCACCCAGAGATCGTTACTGACAATGACATCCGCTAAGGCGGTGAGTTCATCTCGGGAGTAAACCGCACCGGTGGGGTTAGTGGGGGAGTTCAGAATAAAAAGCTTACTGTTGGGAGTAATACTGGCTTCGAGTTGCGAGGCGGTAATCTTGTACTCTTGTTGAGCAGTGGTAGGAACAATAACGGGGATACCGCCGGCAAGTTTTACCATTTCCGGATAACTCAGCCAGTAAGGGGAGGGAATAATGACTTCATCACCAGGATTAATAAATGCCTGCATGAGGTTAAACAGCGAGTATTTGCCACCGTTGGTGACAATGACTTGATTGGGAGAGTAGGGTAAGTTATTGTCAGTGTAAAGTTTGTGCGCGATCGCGCTGCGAAGTCGGGCTTCCCCAGCAGCAGCCCCATAACGGGTTTTGCCCTCATCCAGCGCTTTTTTCGCTGCTTCAACAACGTGCTTTGGCGTATCAAAATCCGGTTCTCCCGCGCTAAAGCTACACACATCCAAGCCATCTGCTTGCATCGCTTTGGCTTTGGCTGAAATTTCTAGCGTTAACGAAGGAGTTACTTTACGAACACGATTGGCTAAAGGAATATCACGCGATCCGCCCACACTATCCTCCCATCTATTTTAAATAACTGCTCTTCTAGTGTCTCAGACTATGCCTATCGATCGCAGGGGGATTGTAGTATTTGTTACAGTTTTTTGACATTAACTTTGAAGTTGAAGCCCTCTAAACACACATCTAGGAAAAAGCTCTTTTTGCTTCTCGTTCCAGTTGCTCAATTATCTCTCCGCCATCTAATTAAATTTCTTTCTCGTGTTCTTCGTTTATCGCTATCAGGATCATGAAGTGGAAGTCCTGTCCTGGTATTATAGCGATCATGCTTGGCGGATTCTTCAGGATTTAACTCCCCTTTCGCGGGTATAAGCTTGCTATACTGCTGGAAAAAAGCGGTAGAGGAAAAGCTGCTCGTGCTTCTCGTTCTAACTGATCAATTTCTCGTCGCCAGCGTACTAAAACGCTTTCCCGTTTCCATTGCTTTTCTCGATCAGGTTCACGAAGCCCCTGCTGAGGGTTATAAGGATCAAGATAAGGTTGATTGGGATTATTTTTATTCCTACGTTTGAAATGAGTTGTACCAGAGTTGGGTAAAATTCCTCGTTTTCGCAGCCATCTTTCACAATACACTTGCCACAGGTATTTATGATCATGTCTTTCTCCACCGAAAGCCCGTAAACGCTTTACGGATAACTGAGAAGACTCAAACAATTCTTCTTCAATATTCGGATACTGATGACGGTTAAAAATGCGAGTTTCACTTCCACTCCCACGGAAAAACTCGACAACAAACCAATCACCAAAATCAAAAATACAAACTTCTGTTTCCTCACTCCCATCATTTTTAATAATATCTATATCTTGTTGGATTTGATTTCCTACAACATTGACTGAAGACTGCGGAAGTAAAATGCGAATGCGTTCAAATCGATCTGAATATTGCTCCCAAAAATACTTTCTGCTATCGAGTTGATTTTCTTCCCAGTCTTGTAAGGGTAACCGTTTTAAAATAATTTCAACTAACCTTTGGAAATCTCGATAGTTAGCTGCACTAAACCATTGTCTTAACGCACTTTTTCCTTCAGGAGAAAGCCGATTCCACTTCGATGCTGTTGCCCGTGAACTATAATTAGTTTGTAGCCACTGGACTAAATTGTTAAACTGTCCCCCAACTTCGGCACTAACTGTTTTTAGTAAGGTTTCGACTGCACTAATTTCTTGCGCGATCGTCATATCTTGCAAACAGTTGAGTAACCAATTAACATTTTTTTGTTTGGGATTTAATTGCTCAGAAAAAGCAGTCGCGACATATTCTAAAGCATGATCAATAATGCTTAAATTAGTAGGTAGTTGAGCAGTTTTAAATAAGTCTTGAGGTGTTAACTCTTCTTGAAGTGAAAGTTTAGCTATCGGTAAAAGTGGATCGCGCCGTTGCAAGGTAATTAGAATTTTAACAGGTAAATCATCATCATTGACATCTGATAAGTTAGAAAAGGTTTCTACCAAAGAGGGTGCTAAACTATTTCGATAACCGTCATAATAATGAGCTAAACGCCAATACAAACGCTGTTTTACAACATCATTATCAATAGCACTTTCCCAAATCAAGCGAGAAGTTGATAATCGTTGGTCTTTTGAATGTTTTTGATCCCAGTCTTTTTTATAAGAAATGCAGTAAACCCACTCCAATAAACTAATATTTTCGGCGTTTCCTTGTGCTAAATCCATAAAAATTTCATCTAAAGAACGAGGAGAACGAGTTTGATATTGATTTACTTCGGGAGGTAGTTCTGGCGGAGAAAATTTATTATTCGTTCCAATTTCAGCAGCTAATTTTGTTAGTGCTGTTGGTTTTAACTGAAATGATGAGATAGATGCAATAGGAATAAACCGACTTTCTTTAGTCATTAATTTTTCTCCATCTTAAAAGTAATTTTATTTGCTTTCTTTATCAATTGATTTTTTAATTTTCCCCTCTTCTTGATTAACAAATTCACTAAAATCAGGACGACGTAATTGAAAGCGGAATGTTACTTTCCGATCTCTAGGGTCATCACTTGCTTGATTCGCATCAATTTCTCCACGACCACTAATTAAAATCTTCTCCTCAAAACGCTCTTCATTAGGGAAATTAAGTTGATCAGAAAAAATATAATTAGTGACAGATAAAGCCCGTTCTAAACTTAAAGCCCGATTCGCTTCATCTGAACCTTTAGAACTCGTATGTCCTTCAATGACAACCCGTGCGATTTCTTGTTCAAATTCTTGATCAGAAAAAATCACTTTACTGTACGTAGGAATAAATCTATTGAGAAACTGTTTTCCTTCTGGCTTTAGCTCAGACTCTCCTTCTGCAAATAAAATTTTATCATCAAGACTAACATCTCCTGTTTCTGGATCAACTTTTACAGCATCATCACCAATTTTATCTTCAATTTCGTCTGCAATTAGCGAAGGCAATTTTTCTAGAATATCTTTATATTTTTGTAACTCTTTGATTGTTTCTTGCAATTGAACTTGAGTTGCGATAAATAAGAGAGCAAAAAACAAAAGTAATCCTGACATCAAATCACTAATCGAAAGCCAAACTCCTGATTCTTGATCTTCTTCAATATCTAGATCTAGATCGAGTTCAGAATTAGAATTAAGTTTTTTAAGATCTGACATTTTTCTCCAAATTATTGACTACAAAAATTTATTTTTTCCCTAAATTGATATTCTAAGGAAAATGTATGAAAATTTTAACGATTACTATCAGAATTTCTTAAATCATTGGCTGCTGCTACCAAATGTTGAGCAACACCCATTAATCCTTGAGAAGTTTTATTGAGTTGACTGCAAACCTCTTCTGCTGCTTGTTCTGATTCTTGTCGTCCTTGTTCATAAGTTTGATTAGCTTGTTCAAAGTATTTGTTTAAATTCTCATTCCAAGTTTCTAACCCTTGATTGAACTTTTGAATCAGATTATCGTAGGCTTGATTGATTTTTTCCGATTCACTTCCGAGAGTTCTGGCTATTTCTTGAATTTGTTCCAAACGTTCAGCAGACGTTAAACCAGTTGTATTTGCTAGGTCGCTAACAGCTTTTGTTGTTGTTTGAATTTTCTCCATACTTTCAATCACTTGTTCTGTCATATTTTTGGTATCTTCTTGGAAAACTCGTTGTAATTCTTTAACAACTTCCTCTAAGCCTTCTCGCTGTCTTCCTAATGTTTCTTCAAGGAGGTTATTTTGTTCTTCAAAAAACTGATTGAGTGAATTTTGATAGGTAACGCGAAAGTTTTCTAATTCTTGCTGTACCGTTTGACGAGTATTTTGCAACATGAAATCAATATTAGTTAATGTTTCATTCAAGTTATCGCTGGCGTTACTCATCATCTCAGAGGCTTCATTTCCAACCCGAGTCAGCGTATTTGATTGTTCCACAAAAGCGTTATTCGCTTCCTGTAAAATATCTTGAGTAGAAGTTTGCACTTCTTCAAGCATGGTTCTTTGTTGTTGCGCTTGCGTTCTGAGAGCAGTTTGTAATTCTTCTCGTATTTGTTGGAAAGTATTTGCTGTTTCTTCCGCACTTTCAGCAAAAGCATGACGTTGAGTTTCTAAGCCTGAAATACTCTCATTCATGGCTTGGGTAATACTGGTTTGTAAATTCTCACCAGCGTTACTCATCATCTCAGAGGCTTCATTTCCAACGCGAGTCAGTGTGTTTGATTGTTCCACAAAAGCGTTATTTGCTTCCTGTAAAATGTTTTGAGTAGAAGTTTGTACTTCTTCGAGCATTATTCTTTGCTGTTGCGCTTGAGTGGTCAATGCTTGTTCTAAGTCTTCTCGTATTCCTCGGAAAGTTGTGGAGGCTTGTTCAGCACTTTCAGCAAAAGCAGTTCGTTGGGCTTCCATTCCTGAAATACTTTGATCAACTGCGTTATTAATATCTGTCGCCACTTGTTGCATTACGCCTTGGGTATCGGTTTTAAACTGATCTAAAATTTGTTGTAGGTTTTGAGCAAAGGCTTCGAGTTGTCCAAGCGTTTGTTCTTGGAATTGTTGAATGGTTTGAATAGATGTCGCCAAACTCTCAGAAATTCCCCCTAATTCTTCCTTCAGTTCTTTAACTGCACTCGAAGCCTCTTGAGTCATTGCTGCGCTTTCATCAAGACGAGTCATTACAGGTTCAATAACCTCTGTTTTTAGTTCTACAATTAAAGTTTGTAGAAGTTCTTGACGTTGGTTTTCAATGGTTTCACGTTGAAGGTTGAGATCTGTTTTAATTTCTTCAAAAGTAGGGTTTAAGGCGGTTGCAACTTCCTCACCAATTATTTCAGGTTTAAGATGAGCTAACGCTTGCAAAGTTTCGTTTTGAGTTTGAAGATCAGTTCTGAACTCTTGGAAACTTGGTTTTAAAGCAGTCGCAACTTCTTCTCCAATATTTTGAGCGTTGAGAGTTCCTAGCCCTTCCAGTTTTTTCGCAATTTTGCCTAATTCTTCAATGGGATCTGAGGGTTGATTGCGATTATTTTGCTCACGAATTTTCGGCATGAGAGAATTACGGCGAATCCGTTTTAAGGTTTCGCTACCAGCGAGAATAAAAATGAATAAACTTGCGCCACCTAAGCCCCAAAGAGAAGTTGTAAAAGCAGTTTTCATTCCTGCTAAAAGTTCAGTGCTATTGTTTAGAAGTGCATCAGTATTATTGATATTTTCTAAAGCAATGCCTTGTAAGCCTTGAGAAATCCCCCAAAAAGTTCCCAAGATTCCGATCGCGGTCAGTAAAGTTGGAATAAAATGTAATGGACTGCGAATATTTCCTTTATTAAAAATAGAAAGATCGCGATTTTTACTAATTTGGTTTGCTTTTTTGCCAGTTTGCCTGTAATAGGTAAAACACAGATACGCTTCAATGAGCAATCCGATTATGAAAATGATCCGTACAATGTTAATAAAAAACAAGTTATTTGTTTCGATCGCGCTCAACATATTGATGAAAATTCCTCACTATTTTTCCTTTGAATCAATTGCGTTAATTCTTGTTCAGTTAAAAGTTCTTCAGCAACCCGCACAGGAAGATGGGCTGCATTCCAATGTCCGTTAATGCGATCGCGCAAACGAAGACTATAAAGCGGTTCTTCGCTCTCTGTTTCTTCATCAAGGACGAGATACACTTGTTGGGGATAATTCCGTAATAGTCGCAGTTGAAGACTACTTTTGAGATCGCGCAGAGAAATAGCTAAGCCCGCATTATGATCCAAAAGTTCTTCTGAGGCTTGTTTCCAAGCGTGATTAATGCTTGTAATTTCTATAACTAGAGTTTTGAGACTAGGATTAGGATTAAGTTCCATAAGTTGACAGCGTAGGGACAAACCGTTGCGTTGATGATTCCCGCCTGTCAACGAGAACTTGTCAATACTGATGAGAGACAAGTCTAAATTGTTCAATAGAGGGAGGTGGCGAAAGCTTAGAAAACGCTAGAAATCGAGGTCAAAACAAAGACTAACGGCTGCAATGCCTTAAAGTGGATGCAGTTATTCGCTGCAGCTGGATTCTGCAAGAGTTAGAACAAGAGCGCGATTGCTTACTACTATTCACATATAAATTATTGCATTTGTCACTTTTTTCATTAACTTGGGAAACACCAATTCGGTTGATGTAGCAGAGAACTTGTTCCCAACAAGGAAAGAATTACTTATATAGCGCTACGGATTCACGTTAGGACATAAGTTATGGTCTAAAAAACTGATACTATTACACGACCACCGAAGCCAAATGTCCTAACCTCGTTGCGTACTGCTATATCAAAAAAAATGCAAGCAGAAGCTCAGACAAACTCAAACAGAATTGTAGGAAGCCCAAACCGAAGCTTAGCAGGCACACGCTGAAAATAACAAACTGGCTGCCAAACTTCGTGAAATGGGGATTGCCCGAATACGCTTTAATTTTTCTGCATTGCTTTGGCTAATTCTTGAGCAACTTCTGGACGCGAGAACTCTTCTGGGGGTAATTGTCCTTCTCGTAACATTGCCCGAACTTTGGTTCCGGAGAGGTGAAGTCGTTCTTCGGGAGTGCTAGGGCTTGTTTTGGTGGTTGCCATTTGTTTGGTACGCTTGCAGTAGAAAGCATGTTCAAAGCGCATGGGAGTAATGCCTAACGCTTCGGGGTCAAATTCGTCGAAAATTTCTTGCGCATCATAGGTGCCATAGTAGTCGCCAACACCGGCATGATCGCGCCCGACAATAAAATGGGTGCAACCGTAGTTTTTCCGCACCAGGGCATGGAAAATCGCTTCTCTGGGTCCCGCGTAACGCATGGCGGCGGGGTAAATCGCAAGGGTCACCCGATCTTGCGGGTAATAGTGATTGATCATGATTTCATAACACCGCATCCGCACATCAGCAGGGATATCATCGCTTTTAGTGGCGCCAACAAGCGGATGTAAAAATAAGCCATCAACCACTTCCAGGGCGCATTTCTGAATGTATTCGTGGGCGCGGTGGATGGGGTTGCGGGTTTGGAAACCGACAATGGTGTTCCAGCCTTTCTCACGGAAAAGGGCACGGGATTGAATGGGATCAATCTGATAATTGGGAAAGAGAGGATGGGGATCCCGCTCTAATAACCAAATTGGTCCGGCGAGGTTAATGGCCCCCTTTTGATAAATTACCGCAACGCCGGGGTGTTTTTCTTCATCGGTGCGGTAGACGTTAATCGCTTCATGAGCTTTGTTATAGCGGTACTTTTGCGTAAGTTCTAAAACGCCAAGAAAGCGTCCGTTAGGATCGTCAAGACGAATCCAACTCCCTTCTTTGAGGGGTTCTGCTTCTTCTTCACTAACAGAGAGCGTTACCGGGATGGACCAAGGTAGACCATTTTCGAGGTGCATGTCCTCAACTACTCGCTCGTAGTCCGCTTGTTCCATAAACCCCCGTAAAGGGCTAAAGCCACCAATAGCGATCATTTCTAGATCAGAAACCGCTCGTTGATCCAATTGCACTCGCGCTAAGCTCTCGGCTTGGGCAAGAAATTCTTGTTTTTCGGCTTCATTAGCAATGCAGTTAATTAGTTGCCCCCCGTGAGGCGCGATCGCGTCGTGTTGATTACTCATAAATGTTTTGCAGGGAATCTAAATTTAACAAGTTGTTACAAACTCTTATCCTACCAAGGGACGGACTTTCTAAGTCACAATGTTAAACAAAGTCGTGATCGCGCAGGTGAAGAAAGTTCCCCAGGGCATGAGGAGTTATCTTAGAAGCAGTGAACTTATCATGGCATTAAAAGGAACAATGCTAGACTATTCTTTGCGACAAAATCTCCCCACTGCTGAAGATTTACCAGATAGCGACGATACCCCTGTGGATAATGAACTGCAACGTTTAATTCCTAATCTCCTTCAAAGTATCCTTGCCATGATTTGGTCAGATCGTTGGGATTGGTATTTTGGGGTGGATATGGGAATCTATTACGATCCGCAAAAAAGTGCAATTGTTCCTGATAGCTTTTTAAGTGTAGGTGTTCCTCGCATTTTAGATGAAAACTTACGTTTGAGTTATGTGCTGTGGGAAGAGAAAACGGTTCCCATTTTGGTGTTAGAAGTGGTTTCCCAAACTCGTCGCGGAGAATATACTGAAAAAAAAGAGCTTTATCAAAATTTAGGCATTCAGTATTATGCGATCTATAATCCGCAACGGAAAAGAAAACCGCGTTTAGAGGTGTATTCTTTAGAAAATCAGCAGTATGTGTTGTTAGGAAATGAATCTCCCATCTGGTTAGACAAAATCGGTTTAGGAATTGGAAAAGAAGTGGGAACGTATCAACAAATTACGCGGGAATGGCTCTATTGGTTTGATGAGAACGGAGAGCGATTTTTAACCCCTGAGGAACGATCGCGCCAAGCTGAAAGCAAAGCCGAACGCTACGCCAGAAGACTACGAGAACTTGGAATTGATCCTGATTCTCTTTAATTTAGTCATTGGTCATTGGTTATTGGTTATTGGTTAATACCCAGGATCGAAGGAGTAACATCCTGATCGCGTTCTTTTCCACCCTCTCTTCATACCATTATCTGGGTTGTTACAAACGCTTATCTGACCAAGGGACGGACTTTCTAAGTCACAATATTAGACAAAGCGCTTTTTGAGCAAGGGAAATCACCATGAATCATTTTTCTGAGCTGCCGATCCCTTCTTTTTTTAATCCAGAGAAGGTACGAGAGGTGTGGCAAGTCCCTTATCCGGATCGCGCAGCACAAGCAGAAGCCTGGGCACAAGAACAGCAAATTCCCCCGGCTGATCAGGATGAGACTCGCATTGGTTTATTGTTGATTGATGTGCAAAATACCTTCTGTTTACCCGGCTTTGAATTGTATGTGGGGGGAAAATCAGGAAAGGGCGCGATCGAGGATAACGTCCGTTTATGTGAGTTTATTTACCGCAATCTCCATTGCTTAACTCAAATTATCGCCACGATGGATACTCATGTGGCGATGCAAATTTTTCATCCCGTTTTCTGGGTGAATGACAAGGGAGAACATCCGACCCCAGCAACAACAATTATCTCTCATCAGGATATTGAACAGGGCGTTTGGCAGGTTAACCCAGCAGTTGTACCAAACTTTCCAGGTTGGGATGATGCCGCCTTACAAGCCTATGCCCTTCACTATGCCCGTCACTTGGATAGTACAGGAAAATATCCGCTGATGATCTGGCCCTACCACGGTAAGCTGGGAAGCATTGGTCATGCTTTGGTGTCTTCTGTAGAAGAGGCTCTATTTTTCTATACCGTAGCGCGCAAACGTCAAACCCAATACGAAATTAAAGGGAATAACCCGCTCACAGAAAATTATTCGGTGTTACGTCCGGAAGTAATGACCGATCACAATGGCAACCCCATCGCGCAGGAAAATCGCGCTTTAATTGAACAATTATTAAACTTTGACCATTTAATCATTGCTGGACAAGCCAAAAGCCATTGTGTCGCCTGGACTATTGATGATTTACTGACCGAAATCCAGCAGCGCGATCCTAACTTAGCCAAAAAAGTTTATCTGTTGGAAGATTGTACCTCGCCAGTAGTGGTTCCCGGTGGTGCTGACTTTAGTGAACAAGCAGATGCTGCTTTTCAGCGTTTTCAAGCCAACGGAATGCACTTGGTTCAATCCACCGAACCGATGAAAAATTATTTGTCTAGTGTTAAACAGTGATCAGTTACCAGCTCCTGAAGGGCATTATGCCCCGAACAGAAGAAAAGAAACTAACCTAATCCCTTGATAGGAGAGGAGTTGAGGTGTTTTTCCTCAATTGAAGTTTCTGGAGAGTTACCAGTTACCAATGACCAATGACCAATGACCAATGACCAATGACCAATGACCAATGACCAATGACTAATGACTAATGACTAATGACCAATGACTAATGACTAATGACTAATGACTAATGACTAATGACTAAAGTTATCGCAGTGCTTTTAACATCGCTTGCAATTTGAGTTGGACTTCCGCCAATTCCTTTTCCGGGTTTGAACCCGCAACAATCCCTGCGCCAGCGTATAAACGGGCACGGTTTTTGTTAATCATTGCTGAGCGAATTCCCACCATAAACTCAGCATTCCCATGAGTATCTAGCCAACCCAGGGGGGCTGCATAAAGACCCCGATCAAAACTTTCGTATTCTCGGATTTTTTCGAGCGCGATCGCGCTAGGAACACCGGCTACAGCTGGTGTTGGATGCAGTTGAGCAACGATATCTAAAGGGTTCAGATGACTAGGAACGTCTGCTTGAATCAGTGTCCACAGATGTTGAATATTATTCAGTTTTAAAAGTTGACGGCGCGATCGTTGCGGAGTGAGTCCAATTGCAGTTAATTGTTGACTAATATAATCACTCACTGCTTGATGTTCTCGTCTTTCTTTTTCGCTGTTGAGGAGAGTTTGCGCCAGTTTTTGATCGGCGATTCTGCTTTTGCCACGAGGGGCAGAACCCGCTAACGCATCACTGACTAACCGTTGCTTCCTCAGACTAAATAAACGTTCGGGGGTTGCGCCAATAAATGTTGTTCCTCGATCATTGCCAACCGAAAAAATGTAACAGGCTGGGTGTTTTTGTCGTAAATCATGCAATGATAGGAAGGGATCAAACCTACACTGAGAAATGACATCAAGGTGATGAGATAAAACAATTTTACTGAGGTGGTTGTCTCGAATTTCTTGCAAGGCATAATCAACGGCTTGCTTAAACTGATTTTTTTGTCTAATTTCAGTGTGTTGTAAGGGTTGATTGGTAACAGAAAATAAAGGAAAAGGAAAGCTTACTAAAGACTGAGAGTGTGCTTCAATTTCTTGAATTTTAGCTTGAATTTCTGCTTGAATCGTTGCCGGATTTGTCTGAGCAGATAAAGTGCAATTATAAGTGAGAAAGCAAGAATTTTGGCGGCGAGTAACTTGCCATTTCGGAATAAAAATTGTTGCGGCTGGAAAGGGAGAGGATAATGGCGAAAAAGGGAAAAATGTAAAACTGGTTAAAAATTTGACACCCACTTCAGCAACATTGGTTTCTCCCGTTTCAATAATTTTATCTTGATACTGATCGATAAAGGCTTGGGTTTTTTCTAAGCGATGAGGGGTGGTAATATTTTTTTCCTGACAGCTATCCCAGGCCGCGATCGCGCTGTTTTCTTGTTGATTTTCCCAATAAAAAGTTCGTTGGTGAGGGCAAGCAAATTGTTGTAAAGTTGCCAGCGGATCGATCGCAGAAAGCAATTGTGTGACGCTAACAATTAACGATTCGTTTCGAGCTTGGCATTGACGCTGACAATTTTGTAAGAAGGAAGACAGGCTTTGATCATCGGCTAAACCTCTAGCGTAGCAGGAAGTCACTGACATGAGGGCAATAATTGTAAATAATTTTATAATCTTGCTGGTCTTAGGGGAACAAAGATGATATTTCTAATGGAGATGTTGTATCCGATTTCAACCATTGCTCGCTATTAATTCATCTTAACAACGATTTTAGCGATCCTCGAAGCGAGATCGCTGAAGCGTTACACTTAATGGTAAACTCGCGATGAGCTTGTTATTTTCTTATGCGTTTAACTAGTTCCCAAAAGATAACTGTAAAAAAAATTAATACATCATTATGGATCGCGGCAATTAAACCTCCAATTTATAGTGTTGCCGTAGTCCCAATTACGATGGGAACTCTGGTTGCTTACCGGGAAACAAAACAACTGGACTGGTCGATCTTTTTCCTGTTTCTACTATCAGGAATTCTCATTATTGCTTGGTTAAATTTAAGCAACGACGTTTTTGATTCTGAAACCGGAATTGATGTTAATA
Organism: Cyanobacteria bacterium GSL.Bin1; assembly: GCA_009909085.1. NCBI lineage: Bacteria > Bacillati > Cyanobacteriota > Cyanobacteria bacterium GSL.Bin1. The sequence goes on from JAAANX010000050.1 coordinate 29,212, forward strand.
AAACCACATCAGTTGTGAATATTACCGGGAATAAATCCCTAGTTTTTTGGGTGAGTAATATTTGTCTAGTGGGAGCCCTTTTCGGGTTGGGCGCGATCGCGTGGCTACAACAAGATTGGCTTGTAGTGGGAGGAGTACTTCTCGCTTGTTTCTTAGGCTACACTTACCAGGGACCGCCCTTTCGACTGGGTTATCAAGGTTTAGGAGAATTGATCTGCTTCATTTGTTTTGGACCACTTGCGATTAGTGCTGCCTACTATTCCCAAGCTCAAGCGTTTAGTCCCTTTGCTTTGGCCATATCGACCCTGATCGGTATTAATACCTCGATCATCCTTTTTTGTTCCCATTTCCATCAAGTAGAAGATGATTTGGCAGCGGGAAAGCGCTCTCCCATTGTGCGCTTAGGAACACAAACCGGTGCAAATGTTCTCTTTGCTCTAACGGCAAGCATCTTTCTTTTAACAGTTTTCTGGATCACTTGGGGGTATTTTCCCATTGCCAGTCTACTCATTTTTCTCGCCTTACCTTGGGCTTATCAGCTCGTGCGCCACGTGCAACAATATCATGATCAACCGCAAAAGGTCAGTAACTCCAAGTTTATTGCCGTGCAATTTTATCTCTGGAGTAGTCTGTTTCTTGGTGTTGGGATACTACTCGAAATCCAAACCCATTTGAGTTAACGATCTCAAAGCATTAGTCCTGTCATCGCGCTTGAGTCAAATCAGAACTGGCACAAATCCCCCTAACAGCGCGGGCAATCCACCCAGTTGGCTTCAATTGTTCCATCTGGGTTAATGCTGGCTTCTTTCTTCCAAATGGGGGCATTGTGCTTTAAAGTATCGATCGCGTACTGACAAGCGGCAAAGGCTTCACTGCGATGAGGACAGCCCACTGCAACCAGGACACTAATTTCCCCAATTTGAAGCCGTCCAATGCGATGATGAATGACTACCCGATTCACGGGCGACCATTGCTGACGAATGTGGGCTGCAATTTGTTGAAACAGCGCGATCGCCATGGGTTCATAGGCTTGATATTCCAGATACGCCACGGGTTTCCCGGCGGTTTGTTCCCGTACCGTGCCACTCATGACCACAATTGCGCCATTGGCGGGATCATCAGCGAGACGATACACTTCATCAAACGATAAGGGGGCCAAGGCAATGTGAAAGTGATCATGCGGATGACGAGTAATCGTTGGCGTAGAAAGCATGGTTAAAGTTTTTGGGTTAACTGCGGTTGCTGGTGTCCTACTTTGGCTTCCTCTGAAGCGTGACTGGGAAAGAGATGTAATAAGCCCTCATTACAGCTTACTCGCACTCGCGTTTGCGAGGCTAAGGGTTGTTTTTGATAGGTTCGCGCTTGTAATTGCAGTCCCGAAGGAAGTTGTAGGCGGTAGCGATGTTCCCGTCCTAAAAATTCGCGATCGCGCACCACAATTGCTGAGGCTTCATCAGGAATGAGTGTAATATCTTCTTGACGAATCATTAAATCCCCCTGATCCCCTTGTACCTGATCTGAAATTTGTGAGGGGTCTAAAATGAACGTTCCAACTTCCGTTTCCCAGCCGTTTCTACTGCGAGAAGCCGGGAGGAAATTCCCTTGAGTCACAAATTCTGCAACAAAACGCGAAGCCGGGTAAGTATAAACCGTTTCTGGGGTATCATGCTGTTCTAGATTACCCTGTTGCATCACTGCCACAGAATCGGAAATGGAAAGGGCTTCTTCTTGATCATGAGTGACAAATACGGCAGCAATGCCGGAAGCTTTGAGAATATCTCGTAACTCTGTTCGTAGGCGCAAGCGGACTTGTACATCCAAATTACTTAACGGTTCATCTAATAAGACTAAATTAGGACGAGGGGCTAAGGCGCGGGCTAGGGCAACTCGTTGTTGTTGACCGCCAGAGAGTTCATGAGGATAGCGCTGTTCCAAGCCTTCTAAACCCACTAGAGTTAAAGCGGCTTGCACTTGTTTTTTGAGGTTCGCCACACTCTGGTTGCGATGTTGTTTTAAACCAAAAGCAATATTTTTCGCCACATTCAGATGAGGAAATAGCGCATAATCTTGAAACACCATTCCCACATCCCGCCGTTCTGGGGGCACATTAGACGTGGCATCAGCAACTACTTTCCCAGCAATCGTAATCTTACCCTGTAACGGTTGCTCAAACCCCGCAATCAGCCGCAAAAGCGTCGTTTTTCCGCACCCAGACGGTCCTAATAAGCTCAGTAAATGCCCTTGGGGTAACGTGAAGCTAACTTGATTGACAGCTGGGATGCCTTGACGAGAATACTTTTTACTAACGCCTTCTAGGTGCAGAATGGGAGATTGTTTCATCAGTGAGTTTGCGCGATGGATCGCTTGCGACAGCAATTACAAATACTCCCCCCATCATAAAAGACTTTTTGCAGAATTTTTGCAGTTGAGCAACGCTCAAGGCTTGTGAACCCGTAGGGCGAAAGCCCGCGCCGTAGGTATGCATTCGGGTTCATTCCTTGAGGACGTTTGCTAAGTTGAGGGAAGAGCAAATAAGGAATGATTCAACATGGAAGGGAAACAAGTTCTTCTTACCGGTGGCACCGGCGGTTTAGGTTTAGGTGTTACGCCTACAGTCGTCAAACGAGGGGCAAAACTCACGATTCCGTATCGCAGTGAAGCTTCAGTCGAGCGTCTCAAGCAAATTTTATCACCCACTGAATTTGCCAGTATTCGCTTTGTCACATTGGATTTAACCAAAGAAAGCGCGATCGCGCAACTGATCGAAGATATGGGACGGGTTGACGTTTTAATTCATCTCGTTGGGGGCTTTTCTATGGGACAACTGGTTGATTACAGTTATGAGGACTGGAAAAAAGACTTCCAGCTCAACCTCGACACCACCTTCTTAGTTTGTAAACACAGCCTCCGTGCCATGATTAACGCGGGTTATGGACGCATTGTAACCGTTGGTTCAAAAGGGGCTGTACAACCCATGGGAGGACTCGCCTCTTACTGTGCATCTAAAGCCGGTGTTGTTGCCCTGACCCAAGCCCTTGCTGAAGAGGTGAAAAATTACGATAATATTACCGCCAATTGTGTGCTTCCCAGCATTATTGATACCCCCACCAACCGCGAAGCGATGGGAAGCGACCAAGCCGATCAATGGGTTAAACCAGAATCACTGGCAGAAGCAATTTGTTATCTGGCTTCAGAAGCGGCAAGAGAAGTTCGTGGCGCCACTCTCCCAGTTTATGGAAAACTTTAGGTGGCGAAAAGGGGGATTTGAGGCTTTAACCTGAAAGGGTAAGGGATCAGGACAAGTTTAACCCTCCTTGAACCCTTACCCTGGATTTCTCTTGAGAAGGGTGATCGCGTCACTCCATAGACAAGTCCCTTAGGATAGCCAGTGCAAGTTAAAATTTGTTGGACCCTCTACTATAGGGGATAAAAAGCAACCCCATTGCCAGAACGCCCATGTTAATTTCCCTCAGAATTGAGAATTTTGCTTTAGTCGATCAACTGGAACTTGATTTAGGTACAGGCTTGAATGTCCTCACGGGAGAAACAGGGGCGGGAAAATCGATTATCCTCGACGCCATTGATGCTGCTTTAGGGGGTAAGGTGAACAGCCGTTTTATGCGCACGGGGAGTGAAAGGGCATTAGTGGAAGCCACATTTTCCCTGACGCCTGCAATTAAAAGGTGGTTGGAAGAACAGGAAATTGATTTACTCGATGATGAAACCTTGGTGTGTAGTCGCGAAATGTCACTGAAGCGGAGTGGGTTAAGATCGCGATCGCGAGTCAATGGGGTTCTCATTAACCGGCAACTGATTAATGAACTGCGGACGTATTTAGTGGAAATTACAGCGCAAGGACAAACCGTGGCGTTGATGATCCCCGCCCGTCAACGGGAACTCCTTGATACCTATGGGGGACAAGCTTTACTCATCCAACGGAAAGAAGTGGCGAAGGCGTATGAAACCTATAGCCAGTGCAAGGAAACCCTAGAAACCCGACGCCAAACGGAACAAGAACGTCTGCAACGGTTAGATTGGATTCAGCATCAATTAGAAGAACTGCATTCGGCGCAATTAGACCAAGAATCGGAATTAGAAGAGTTAGAACAAGAGCGCGATCGCTTACTGCATGCGGTAGAGTTACAGCAACTGAGTTATCAAGTCTATCAAACTCTTTATCAACGGGATGATGACGCCCCGGCGGGAACAGATATTCTCGGCGATGCGGAAAATCTTCTCACCGAAATGGTGCAATATGATTCCCAGCTTGCCCCCTTATTAGAGATGGTCCAAAATGCGATGACGCAAATTGTGGAAGCAGGACAACAAATTTACGCCTATGGAGAAGGCTTAGAGTCGGATCCAGACCGGTTGGCGGAAGTAGAAGACCGGATTCGGACCTTGAAACAGATTTGTCGCAAATATGGTCCTGACTTAAAAGACGCGATCGCGCACCAAGCGGATCTCGAAGCAGAACTCAATCGCCTCAATGATTCAGAACAATCTTTAGAAACCCTAGAAGAAAATACTAATATTGCTTACACCACCCTTATCGAAGCTTGTGGTATTCTTAGTGAACAACGAAAAGAGGCTGCCACTCGCCTCGAAGAACAACTGGTTGCTGAACTCAAACCCTTAGCAATGGAAAAGGTGCAATTTTACTGTACGCTAACTGAAATTGCTCCGAGTGCCCAAGGCACAGAACAAGTCAATTATTACTTTAGTCCTAACCCTGGAGAAACCCCAAAACCGCTTTCCGAAACTGCCTCTGGCGGAGAAATGAGCCGGTTTCTCTTAGCTTTGAAAGCTTGCTTTTCCCAAGCTGAACAGAAATTACAAACCCTTGTCTTTGATGAAATTGATACTGGGGTTTCCGGGCGAGTAGCCAACGCGATCGGGCAGAAACTCCGTCAACTGGCCCAACAACAGCAAGTCCTTTGTGTTACCCACCAACCTCTGGTTGCCGCCTTAGCTGACTTTCATTTTCGGGTGGAGAAACAATTTTCTTCCTCTCGCACCACTGTTTGCGTGATGCGCTTAGCCGATCCCAATACCCGGCGGGATGAACTCGCCCAACTCGCTGGGGGAGACAATGATGAGAACGCGATCGCGTTTGCCGATTCTTTACTCAAACAAGCCCAAGTCCAATGACTAATGACCAATGACCAATGACCAATGACTAATGACTAATGACTAAGTGACTCTTAACGAAGTCTTGTTTTTTGTGTTAAGGGATTGTTAAGATAAATGGGGTAATTCTCTCCTCGTTGCCCTATGTCACATGCCACTATCTCTGCCGTTAATGAATCTCCAGATAAGCCGGAAGAGGCTTGTGCCGTATTTGGTGTTTATGCCCCTGGTGAAGATGTCGCTAAATTAAGCTACTTTGGACTGTATGCCTTGCAACATCGCGGTCAAGAATCGGCAGGAATCGCAACCTTTAATGCCGATGGTGTCCGTCTCCATAAAGATATGGGGTTAGTGGCTCGTGTTTTTGATGAAGAAAGCCTCCTCCAATTACCAGGTCAGTTTGCAGTCGGTCATACCCGCTACTCAACAACCGGTTCTAGCTTGATTGCCAATGCCCAACCAGTGGTTATTCCGAGTCGGTTAGGGTCAATTGCCCTCGCCCATAATGGTAATCTGGTGAATGCGCCAGACCTAAAGAAAAGTTTGGAAAAAGATAATTACGAATTACTTTCCACCACCGATTCGGAAATGATTGCTGTCGCGATCGCGCAGGAAATAGAATCGGGAAAAGACTGGCTAGAAGGAGCAATTAGCGCCTTTAATCGCTGTCAGGGTGCTTATAGCTTAGTCATTGGCACACCGGCTGGATTAATGGGGGTGCGCGACCCCCATGGCATTCGTCCTTTGGTGATTGGAACGTTTGGTAAACAGTCTCAGCATTACGTTCTGGCTTCGGAAACAGCAGGATTAGATATTATCGGTGCAGAATATTTACGGGATGTGGAACCCGGAGAACTGGTTTGGATTACGGAAGAGGGATTAGCTTCCTACCACTGGTCAGAAAAACCGGAACCGAAACTGTGTGTCTTCGAGATGATTTACTTCTCTCGTCCCGACAGCATGGTTAATCAAGAAACTCTCTACAGTTATCGCTTGCGACTGGGACAACAACTCGCACGAGAATCTTATGTCGAAGCAGATTCGGTGATTCCTGTTCCTGATTCTGGCGTTCCTGCCGCGATCGGATTTTCTCATGAATCCGGAATTACGTTTGAAGAAGGGTTAATTAAGAATCGTTATGTGGGACGCACCTTTATTCAACCCACCCAAAGTATGCGGGAATCGGGAATTCGGATGAAGCTCAATCCCCTCAAGGATGTTATCAATGGTAAACGGATTATCTTAGTGGATGATTCCATTGTTCGCGGTACCACCAGCCGTAAAATTGTGCAGGCGCTGCGAGATGCAGGGGCAATTGAAGTGCATATGAGAATTTCCTCTCCACCGGTCACTCATCCTTGTTTCTATGGAATTGATACAGACAATCAAGATCAATTGATTGCTGCAACGAAGTCAGTGGATGAAATTGCCAAGCAAATTGGCGTTGATTCCCTGGCTTATTTAAGTTGGGAAGGAATGCTCAAAGCCACTGGAGAAAATCCAGATCACTTCTGTTCGGCTTGTTTTACCGGAGATTATCCCATCGCAATTCCCGATCAAGTTAAACAGAGCAAATTATTACTAGAACAAAATGTTTCGAGTTAATTATTTGTTCTTTGGTCACTGATCATTGCTAGAGGGTGGGGCGCATTCGTCTGCCGGTAATATAGTCTTGCGTTGCTGTCTGACTGGGACGTTGGAAAATAATTTCGGTGCGGTCATATTCCACCAAATGCCCAGATTTTTCCGCTTCTCCTTCGAGATCAAAAAAGGCAACGCGATCGCAGACGAGTGAAGCTTGTTTAAGGTTATGAGTAACAACAATCAAGGTATACTCTTTTTGTAGTTCCCGGATTAACTCTTCCACTCGGCCCGTGGCAATCGGATCAAGGGCAGAACAAGGTTCATCCATCAAGATGACTTCTGGTTGCAGCGCGATCGCGCGAGCAATGCAGAGGCATTGTTGTTGTCCACCGGAAAGAGTCAGAGCATTTTTCTGCAAGCGATCTTTCACTTCGTCCCATAATCCAACTTGGCGCAGGGAATACTCCACTAACTCGTCTTGATCGCCCCGATAGCCATTGACTCTCAACCCCACTGCAATATTGTTATAGATTGACTTGGGAAAGGGATTAGGACGCTGGAACACCATTCCCACTTGCTGCCGCAACGCCGCCGGATTGACATCTTCATCATAGATATTCTTACCATTCAGCGTAATTAAACCCGTTACTTTTGCACCTTTTACCAGATCGTTTAAACGATTAAAGCTGCGTAAAAGCGTACTTTTCCCACAGCCAGAAGGACCAATTAAACCGACAACATGATGTCGAGGCACCGCTAAATTGATTTGATTTAATACACACTGCTCTTGGTAATAAACCGAAACGTTACTTGCATTTAAAATAATATCCTGTTGTTTGTGCCCTAATGCAAATTGCATAATTTTTACTCATTTAATTATTAGTTAATTTTCTAAAATAATTTAATTTCTCGACGATAAAATTCCCTTAAAAAGACGGCAGCCACATTTAATAATAGGACCAAAATAATTAAAACGATTGTTGCTGCTGCAGCATTATTTTGTACTTCTGTATCTACTTCTTGTAACCAATAAAAAATTTGTACCGGTAGGGCTGTATATTGACTTTGTAGATCTGGGATAAAACGAACCCAAGCTACAGCCCCAACAGCAATTAAAGCTGCAGTTTCTCCCACTGCGCGAGAGAGGGCAAGTAAAATTCCCGTTAATAAACCGGGTAAGGCTGCGGGAACAACCAAATTAAGAAGCATTTGTCCTTTTGTCATCCCCACGGCAACCCCCCCTTCGCGAATACTCTCTGGGATATCCCGCAATGCAGAACGACTGGCAATAATCACCGTGGGTAACACAATTACTGTTAACGTTAACCCTGCTGCAAGAATCGTTCCGCCGCCCGTCAAAGGTTTCAAGTAGCGAACAAACAACTCTAATCCTAACAAGCCATAAATAATTGACGGAACCGCCGCTAAATTCGCAATATTAATTTCAATCAAACGACTCAACCAATGATCCGAGTAATATTCTTCTAAATAAATCGCAGCTCCCACCCCAATCGGAATCACAAAAATTGCAGTTAAGACCAAGAGCCAAATTGTGCCCATTAACGGAGCTAAAATGCCCGATTCATTTGCCTTACGAGAGGAAAAACTGGTGAGAAATTGCCAGTCAATTTGGGGTAAACCCCGTCGTGCGAGGTCAAAAAAGAGGATGAGGAGCATAAGAATGCCCATAAACGCAGCAATCAAAGCTAAAATCCGAAATGCCTCGTCTCGCCATAAGCGATCGGGCTGATCTGCCATTTTGTCCTGTGGATTTTTCGTTCGCTCCCCCAGAGTTTTGGTAAAGGCAATTTCTTCGGCTGCACTTCTTGCTGGTGTTTTACTTTCTAAAGATTCTGCTTTTGGCGTTAAGATGCCAGTAATGTCTTTCTGAGTGCGACGAATTAACCAATTCCCAAAACTATTCAGAACCAGGGTAATAATAAATAAAACAGTTCCTACTGTAAAAATCGTTTTGAAAGCAGTTGAACCAAAGGTCACCGTTCCCAAGCTGATTTGAATAATGAACGCTGTCATGGTTTCTACGGGAACCAAGGGATTAAGGGTTAAATTCGGATGTTGACCGGCAGCAATGGCAACAATCATGGTTTCCCCTAGCGCCTGAGAGATGGCAAGGGTAATCGAGGCAATAATCCCAGGAAAAGCAGCTGGAATTAAAATTTTGAGCGCCATCTCACTTTTCGTAAAACCAAGTGCATAAGCGCCATCTCGAAGCGTTGTCGGAACATTTCTCAACGCTTCTTCACTCAGAGAAGAAATAGTTGGCGTAATTAAAATGCCGACAATAATGCCAGCACTAAGAGAATTAAATGCAGATAGTTCTGGAAAAAAGTTTCTGAGAAAAGGGGTGAAAAAGATGAGAGCAAAATAACCAAAGACAACCGTTGGAATGCCACTCAAGGCTTCCAGGGCTGGTTTGAGAAAGCGTCTTAGATCGGGGGTGGCATATTCTGCTAAATAAACTGCTGCCAAGACACCAATGGGAATCGCAGTTACAGCAGCAATGACACTTACCATTAACGTGGCGCTCGCTAAAACCAAAATCCCATATTGGGGGTTGGCAGCAAACAGGGGTGTCCACTGGGTATCAGTAAGGAACCGCCAAAGAGAAACATCTTGGAAAAACAGAACTGTCTCCAATAAGAGAAGAATCGTAAGCGAGAGGGTGATTAAAATCGGAATCGAACCCAGCAAGGCGAGTCCTCTTTCCGCCCATTTTTCAAGGGCAAATCTCTTTGCTAAATTCCGTTGCCATGAATTGGCATTTGCTTCGATTTCCGCTTGCTTGCTACTCATTCTCAATTATGGGGTGATGAGGTCAGCTTAATGAATCCGGCAGCGTTCATTCAAAAATGTCCTATTCGACAAGATTGCGAGCAATAGGCAACTAACAGCTGATTGGCTAAAGCCGTATTGTTCTGTCACAATACTTTCTCAATTTAGATGTGGGATATAGCTGACCAACGGTTACCGGAGCTAAGCGTGAGGACAAGTGCCTTCTTTTTCAGAAAGGGTAATCTCTCACTGAACTTTTGGTAGTCCTTTTTATTTTAGCGATTTCCGATCAATACTTAAGTAGCGTCTTCAGAGGGCATTTTTTTCCGTAATCCTTCAGGTTTGACACAATGTCGTAGTAAAATTAACAATGTTGATTTGAAGTCACGTTAGTTAAAGTTATTAAGATAATGAAAAAACTTGGTTTAATTCTTTCTACTCTGTTATTCGCGATCGCGACATTTGTCTTTACCGCTAGCCCCGTGCTTGCAGAAACCTATGAAGTGAAAATGGGATCTGATACCGGACAGTTAAAATATGTGCCCGAAACGCTGACCATTAAGCCCGGAGATACGGTTGAGTTTGTCATGAATAAACTCGCTCCTCATAACGTTGTTTTTGATGCCAGTGGCGTTCCTAGTGGCGCTAAATCTTTAGCCAGTTCCCTCAGTGCCAGCAAACTGCTCTTCTCTCCTGGACAGAGCTACAGTGTTACTTTCCCGAAAGATGCCCCCAAAGGGGAATACACCTACTATTGTCAGCCTCACCGCGGTGCGGGGATGAACGGAAAAATCATCGTTGAATAAAGAATTGTTAAGCTAGAATGTGAAATTGAGTATCAGTTAAAACTAGCAGATTAAGTTTAACGATCACTTTTCCAAGTTTAAGCGTCCTCAGCATATAGGGAAATTCAAACAATGAAACCAATTCAAACTGTCCTCACTTTTCTATTAGCAGTGACCCTCCTCTTAGGCGGGTGTTCTGGTTCCAGTGAAGCGAAAAGCCCAGACGCTCAAACTGCTCCCACTGAAGAAACGGTGCAAACCGAGGAAACGGAAGCACCGACAGAAGAAGCAACCACTGAATCTGAAGATATGGCTGCTTCACAAACGGAAACAACGGAAGTTGCTGCTAAAACCGAGGAAAACGCCAGCACTAGCGGTGGGGAAACTTACCAGGTGAAAATGGGGTCTGATACTGGACAATTGCAATATGTCCCGGAAAAACTGACCATTCATCCTGGAGACAGTGTCGAGTTTGTGATGAATAAACTGGCTCCCCATAATGTTGTCTTTGACAGCAGTGGGATTCCGGATGGATCAAAGGCGCTTGCGAGTTCGCTTAGCAAGAACAAACTCCTATCGGGTACAGGTGAAACTCACGTCGTTATGTTCCCGGAAGATGCGCCGAAAGGAGAGTACGATTACTACTGTCAGCCTCACCGTGGCGCAGGTATGAATGGAAAAATCATTGTTGAATAATCGTTTCAGCAAACGGCACTAATCTTTTAATTCATCTCAATCAACCCCCTGTTTGGTCTAATTTTTTAGTCAGCAGGGGGTTAATTGTTCCTATCCCTTGAACGACTGCTGAAAAACAGTTGTTGCCGCACGATGTAATAAGCTGTGTCTTTGAGCAAGACCCTTTAAATCGTCACTATAGCCCCCGCCAATGACACAGGCGGTGGGATAGTCTTGCGCCCAACACGTACTTAAAACCAGACGATCACGCCGATATAAGCCGCGGTCGCTCAAGGCGAGTTTGCCTAAGCGATCATCCACATGAGGATCCACTCCCGCATCATAAAACACCAAGTCCGGATTGACCCGTTGCAAGACCTCTGGTAACTGCTTAGCCAAAATTTGCAAATAACCCTCATCATCTAAACCCCGCGGCAAAACAATATCTAAATCGCTTGCTTGTTTCCGACTGGGAAAATTATCGCCACAGTGCATAGAAAAGGTAAAGACTCGCGGGTCATTTTGAAAAACAAAAGCGGTACCATCCCCTTGATGGACATCGAGATCCACAATTAAAACGTTTTTCACTAAACCCAAACCCAACATGACTGCTGGTGCTACGGCTAGGTCGTTAAAAATGCAAAAGCCAGCCCCATAGTTGGGAAAAGCATGATGGGTGCCACCGGCGGTGTTACAAGCTAAGCCCTGTTCTAAAGCTAGTTTTGCCGTTAAAATCGTGCCTCCAATCGCTAAACACGTCCGTCGCACCAGTTCTGGACTCCACGGCAGTCCGATGCGGCGTTGGGCTTTGGCATCGAGAGTGCCATCACAATAGGCGGCAACATAGTCTGGCGTGTGGATTAATTCTAACCACTCCTGCGGTGGAAGCTCGGGCTGATAGACTTGTTGCGGTTGGATAATGTCATCGGCTAATAAAATTTCCTGTAAGAGGCTAAATTTTGCCATCGGGAAACGATGTCCCGGGGGTAAGGGTGTGACATAATCAGGATGATAAATAATCGGTAATGGCATTAACAGTAACCAACGATTAGTAACCAGCGGTTAACGAAGCAGTTCCTAAATTCTAGTATCAAAATGCGAAAACCATCTCCATCTCCCAAGTTCTTTTGCCGATTCTTTCCAGTTGGTCTTGGATTTCTCCTCTGTTTGATTTTTCCCTCGGCTTCTGCACAAACCGCTACCGTAACTGAAGAAACGACGATGAATGCCTTTCAAGCTGTGGTTTTGGGGATTGTCCAAGGCATTACCGAATTTTTACCGATTAGTAGTAGTGCTCATTTGAAAGTCGTCCCTGTGGCCTTAGGTTGGGGCGATCCAGGAATTACCTTTTCTGCAGTGATTCACTTGGGGAGTATTGCGGCAATTATTTGGTATTTCCGTCAAGATTTAACGCAACTGCTGCGAGGGAGTGCCAAAGGAATCCGGGAACAAGATTATTACAATTCGGATTTGCGCTTGACCGCTGCTATTTTACTGGGAACCCTGCCAATTCTGGTTTGTGGGATATTTTGGAAACTGTTGGTCAACGATGAGTCTCCTATCCGGAGTATGATGACCATTGCTATCACTTCCATTGGCATTGGCTTACTCCTTGGCCTTGGAGACTGGGTCGGAAAGCGCGATCGCGCCGAAAAAGACCTCAAACCCCAAGATGCCATTCTGATGGGGATCGCGCAAGCCTTAGCTTTGATTCCAGGCACCTCGCGATCGGGGATTACCATTACCGCTGGTTTGTTTATGGGCTTAGACCGTCCTACAGCCGCTCGTTTTGCCTTGTTAATGGGCATTCCAACCATTCTTCTGGCAGGGAGCGTGGAATTAGTCGATGTCTTAGAACAAGGCTGGAATGATGCGGAAACTTTACCGATCTTAATCGGTACTGTCACCACATTTATTTTCTCTTATCTCTCAGTGGTGGGGTTAATTCGTTATCTACAACAACAAAACACTTGGGTTTTTGTGGGCTATCGTCTGATCTTTGGCTGCTTGATTTTGTGGGGAGTGATGGCAAACCGTTTTTAAAACACTCAGCCGATGAAATCCCCCTTCAACATTTCGTCAAAAACATCGAAGGGGACTCAATCAGGTTACCTTACACTTCATACATTCTGGCTTCGGCTGCCTCAGGATTTTCTTCAAGATATTCTTGAAAAGCAGTTTGTGGGGGTTTTTCCGCTTTTTGGTGAGCGGCTTCGGCTTGTAATTCTTCCACAATATCCCAAGCGACCGCACAGTCTTTTGAGGTTGGACCTTTTTCGGCGCATACTTGCCGGGCATTAGCAATGGCCTCTTGAATCTCTTTTTCTAAAAACTTCTCTTTCGGGTTTTCCACGAAGTCGCCTTTATGGAGAATATCAGAGGTAGAAACCAAGCCTAATAATTCTCCGCGAATGACAGGGGCATGATGAATTTTTGTTTGCGCAAATAAACGGGCAACATATTCCACACCCAGTTCAGGATTAATAACAACACAAGGTTTGGTCATTACTTCAAACACTTTCACCTGTTGCGGATCTTTGCCATAAGCCGTTACTTTATTCACAATATCTGTTTCGGTAATAATGCCATAGGCATCCTCATCGCGACGGCGGTCAACAATTAAACAACGAATTTGCTTCTCGCGCATGACTTGAACAGCTTCGGCAATCGGGGCTGAACCTTTAATTTTGACCACATCTTGGGTCATAATATCTTGTGCTTTCATCATCATTATTATCGATACTCCTGATGAAATATCCATTTACATTATTTAATCAAACTTTATCATTGTGCGTCCTCTACCAGCACTTTTTTTACCAAGCTAGCTATTTTGGGCCAGACGCCAGTAATAACGATTCCATTGATAAATCCCTGGAAGTTCCCATTCTGCACCATTATCGAAGCGAATCGTACAGTTTTGGTAGCGATGACCGTTGTATTCTCCTTCAGACAGACTGACTACAGTGCAAGGATACCAGTCTTGTTTTTCGGGATCATCATCTTGTACCCATTCCCAAATTAAGTTAGAGACTTCGACGCGATCGCCGACTTTTAATTGGACGTCCTCAGCGCGATCGCTTTGTTCTAAATATTGAGCCACATGATAGGGTTTTACCCGATTGAGCCACTGAGGACCATAATCCTCTCGTAAAAATTGGACATTTCCTGAATCGCGTCCTTGTAACCAATCATTAAGAATGCGTGCTTTCCAAGGCTGTTCTCCCTGTTCCACAATAAATTCTAAAAGAGCATCCCGTTGTTCTAGAGTGAGTTCATCAAGGGGATTAGCATCATCCGGCAGTTCAGTTGTTGAGGAAGCCAGCATCTCAATAAGAACTTCTTGGAGGATTTCTGCTTGTTGATGAGAAAGAGGGGTTTGCGCTTGTTCACAGCGGCGCATCATTGTCTCTAATACGGACTGAATTTGTTGATAGTCCATTCGCCTCAGAAAACACGACTTCGTTTTTTATTTTATTGGTAATGCTGAGAACAATCGGCGCTTTACGATCTATAACTGATATCAATGGAATCTGTAGGAAATAATACAGTTTTAATAAAATGGAATTCAAACTTGCCCAATGGTTAGCGGGAGAATTTAGCAATGAAAGCCAAGCCTTGTCGCAGCCCGCTTGGTTTGTGAATCTCAAATTATGGCATCGTCCTCTCCCATTTGCCATTGCTGGAAATTATGCCCTATTTGCCGAACAAGCCCCTGCTTTGAAGCTAGAACAAGCCTATCGCCAACGAGTTTTAGTCATTCAACCCGCAACAGCCACTGAACCGATAACGGTGCAATATTACGCCTTCAAAGATCATTTAAAGTGGCGCGGTGCCGGGATCACCCCTGAGAAGCTAAATGCCCTGACATTGACAGATCTAGAAAAGCTGCCGGGTTGTGTTCTACAAGTAACAGCCACAGCCAATCAGTTTTCGGCGCAACCTGTTCCCAATTCAGTATGTCAATTTTATGTGCAAGGAAACTTATGTCAAATTCAGTTAGGGTTTAGTGTGACTGCCCAGGAATTTTTCAGCTATGACAAAGGAATTGATCCAGAAACGCAAAAGCCAATTTGGGGAGCGTTAATGGCACCGTATCAGTTTCAGAAAATACAAACGTTTTCGATTCCTGCTCTGAGATAATTAACAATGGGGGCAAACTGACAGAATAAAAAGTTAGCAATGCCAACATTTGCACCGGATTCTGGTGGCAATTCGACTAACTCCCCGTTGAAAAGCTCATCAAGCTGTTTTGTATTGTCAGTGTAAGCGAGATAGTCATGAAGCTCTCCCCACCTGGCAAAGCCGAGGTGGAGGTGTCCTATGCTAATCTCAGACTATCCTGAGTCAGGAATGAGCCGGAATCCAATTCCGGCTCACCAGCCTGAGCGTTGGTCCAGAGATCACACAGACAAGCCCAGCTTCTAGGCGACCGTCCAGAACTTTTGCTGGAACGGTCCTCACGGTCATTTCTGCGCGTGAGCTTAATAATGCCTCTGGCGGCGATATTGTTGGAACCGTTCAGGTCTGCGTTATACCGCTTGTTAGAGGAAAATTTTGCGAGTGCGTAATTCTGGGAATCACGCTTAACGATACCAGAACCGTCGTAAGCCAGCTTCGAGGTATAGGCGGCAACGATATCAATGACCTTGCCGCCAGCTTCACGCCACTTCATTTCGGTGTAGTCGCGGATTTTAGCCTTCAGCCAGCCATGAAAGCGTTGACGCAGGCTTGAGCGTTTCCGCCCCCCTGTCGCCTTCCAGCCTTTTAGGTTTTCAAAGACAATCGCCTCTGAGTTAAACTCGCTGGCAATCTGGACAATTCGCTTAGAAACAACGTGGCTGATCTGGGTGTTGATGTTCTGGCACTTGCGATAGGTATTGGCACAAAAACCTTTGTGCAACCTTCCACCTTTGCCCATCGTTTGAGATGCCCGCCTAGAAACGGACTTGAGACGTTTGTCTCG
>JAAANX010000051.1 GCA_009909085.1 Cyanobacteria bacterium GSL.Bin1
TGGACTTCGCAATACCTTACATCGCTTGCGTGCCTTTTGCTTAGATGAAAAAGAAACGGCAAATATGAGAATTCGAGAACTCGTGTTAACTCTTGAATTTCGTTCTCGGCTTCGGGAGTGGTTGAAAAGTTTATCTCTACAAAATTTACCGGTTTCGAC
Organism: Cyanobacteria bacterium GSL.Bin1; assembly: GCA_009909085.1. Classification (NCBI taxonomy): domain Bacteria; kingdom Bacillati; phylum Cyanobacteriota; species Cyanobacteria bacterium GSL.Bin1. The sequence continues at coordinate 160 of JAAANX010000051.1, forward strand.
GGTCCGTCAATTGCGGGAGAGTATCCGGGAAGCGATACAAGTTTATCTCCAAGATAAAGGAGCCAATTTACTAGAGTCTTTAGGCAGTTCCATTGATTGGGAAGATGTGGCAGTTTTAATTATTAAACGACTCCAGTCTTCTGGATCTGTGAATCAATCGTTAGAGGTAATTAGTGAAGAGTTATCATTAATTTTAGAACGATACTTAGAAGAAGAATTAGAGACAATTATTACTCAAGTTATCCCCATTTTATCGATTGATGAAGTCATTATTAATCGAGTGAATTCAACGACACCTGAACAACTAGAAACAACTGTTAATTCCATTGTAAAAAATGAGCTGCAAGCGATTGTTAATTTAGGGGGAATTTTAGGATTTATTGTGGGTAGTCTTCAAGCAGGTTACTTTTACTTCAGTTAATTGGATGTAAGGGGATTCGTATAGGACTATTTCATTCTCTAATCTCAAAGGTAATACTCGTCGCGATCGCGCTGCTATGTCACACTAGAACTGACGCAATTTCTCATAGGCAGTGATGAAACTTTTTTCTCTGGAAACAACGCCCAATCCCCACTGCATGAAACTGAATTTAGATCAATCCATTGCTGAAAAGCCAATAACGCTGACAGCAGGAGAGAATGAGGAAGAAAGACTAGCCGAAATTGGTTCTAGCAGCACTCGCAACGCGATCGCGCAATTAATCCAGATTGAAGGAGTGCGAGAAGCGTTTCTCAATGACGACTTTATTGCCCTAATTCGTCAAACGCAAGCGCAATGGGAACCCATTCTCTCTCAAGCGGCTCATATTTTAGGCGTTGCTGAGGGCGCTGATACCGAGTTACTGTCTCAGTCGCAAACCAGTGCTGCGTCTGAAGCGGATCAAACGAAGACAATGGGAGAAGTGGAGATTGCCGTCCTCTACTTTCGTGGCATTCCGACGCAAGTGCGCGCCATTGGCGAAGAAGCCCAAAAACGAGTTGCCATGCCAGATCGCTTTAATGAAGCCATGCAGCGGGTCGTAGAAGCAACGGGGGCTAACTATGTTTTCGAGCGTCACTGGGAACCCTATACCCCCCGTCATGGCGAACCAGAAACGGTGGCGAATATGGTGGCGGAAGAAGTGGCGAGTCTAATTGATGAAGCTGATTTACAACGGATTGAGAACTTAGCAAAAGCCGGAACATCTGGTGAAATCGAAACAACATCAACTCAAGAAACGAGCGATTTACTGCAACAACTCAACCAGAGTGAAGATTGGAAACAACGCTTGAAAGCAATTCAACAACTGGAAATTAATAACGAAACCTTTCCCGCTGTGGTGACTGCCCTCAAAGACGATCGCGCAACGATTCGCCGTTGGGCGAGTGCGTTACTCGGGGCTAGTGAAAGCGATCAAGCTGTCGCCCCGCTGAGTGAGGTGGTTTTGCATGATCCCTCTGTCATTGTCCGCCGAACGGCTGGGGATGCCCTCAGTGACTTAGGCAATGCCCAAGGGATTCCGACCATGTGCCAAGCCCTGCAAGATCGCTCCAAGTTAGTGCGTTGGCGGGCAGCGCGATTTTTATACGAAATGGGAGACGAAAGCGCGATCGCAGCCTTAGAAACAGCGCGTGATCAAGAACCGGAATTTGATGTGCGCTTGGAAATGGCGGCAGCCCTTGATCGCATTACTCGGGGTGAAGAGAGACAACTTCCCATGTGGATGCGTCTTTCTCAAACAGGACCTACGCAGTCGAACGAAACTTCGTTGTTTGAGCAGTAAGTCTGTAACAGTAAATCAAGGTTTTCAGTGCTGAAGTGGGTAAGTCCTGTGTAATATGAAGAATAAAATTTTATTTTTGCTACTCCTGACTCTCATCCCCATAGTCGGGCAATTCCTGGTCCAACCTGTTAAAGCGGAATGGAAGTATACCGAGTGGGGCATGAGTATGGAAGAAGTTCGCCAAGCCTCTGATGGAGCTGCTGTTTCCTTGGAAGAGCCAATGAGCGATGGGGAACAAACAACACTTCTTAAAAGCGATTGGAATTTCAATCAATACTAGTTTGAAGTGCTACTAAATTTTGTTGGCAGTCAACCTAGGCTATCTGAAGTAGTTTTGACATCTCAAGGAGATACTAAAGGTTTGGTTGAAGAATTAAATCAGCGGTTTGGTCGTCCGAGTCGGATAATCGGAAGTTTACAACAGATTGAAAAGCCTCGCCGTTTCACATGTCACATTGATTGAGGAAGAAACCCTTTGCTTGTCCTGAAAATTCTTCATCCAGCGTTAACTCCTTAAGTGATGAAAATTTATCAGTGTTGGTTGATTGGGAAACAGCAACCAACTTTATTCAACTGATTCGCTAGAGTCCAACTGGTGTAACAATTCCGCTGAGACCAGTGCAGGAATAATCAAGTCTGCTTTTGAGTTTAGCTTAATATTTATTTTAGGAACAATTTTTTAGGTGTTAACTATTTTCTGCACGGATTAATAAGTCTTTTAATGAATCCCATCAAATTACTCGGTTTAATTTCCTTTTTATAAGAATACATTAGTTTAACTTAAATAAGCAATTCATTTTGCATACCTGCTTAATGTTCTGTTCTTCTTTTCAGTAAGATTACCTCGTTCATAATTTTTTCTATTAACAGTTAGCAATAGCATTTACAAGAAATTCATAATTGCTATGCTAATGTAGCTGTTGGTAGTATTTTTTTGAGTTTAAGTATCACTGATATTTTTAATATTGGGTGATTCTTTAAATTCAATCAAAATGCATTAGATCACGGCTAATTAAAGGATTGTATTGATAGGTTACAGGATTATTTTTTATGCCAATTTAATGAAAATGTACTGAATTGCAGTCATTCTCTGATTTATCAAATTCAGAGTTTTCAGCGATTCAATTTAGTGCAAAATCATTCAGAATTAGTAGCAATCTATGTGCTTGCTAACCTTTCCAAGTCACATCCTACCTAAGATAAGTTGAGGAGTTTTTTTCAAATGATAAGTTTCAATCCGGAAACAGATTTAATTTCTTTGCATTATGACCATGCTCCAGATAAAGATGATGGACATGCTACTGTTGCCGGCAAAGTTCTTGCGGATACCTACGGATTCGATCATGTTGTAGTAGGTGGAGCACACGGAAAAAATGGAAATCGGTATAATCCAGCATCAGAGTCAGTCATGGATGCTACGTGGGGAGTTGATGGTTGGATCAATGCCCATGACGATCGGCAGGCAGCAATACAAGAATTAGGACAAACATGGCTCGCGACTATTCAAAACGGTGGACAAGTCTTGGTTGCTGAGGGGGGTCAAGCTGACACCAGTCTTGGCGCAGCTGAATACGTCAGTGACAATGGCGGTGACCTTTCTAAAATTAAAATTATTCAACATAGCAATTGGAATATTCAACAATACAGTGATGGCGTTCTCGATGCACTCAACGACCTAGGTGTTGAACACATCAAAATTGACGATGGTAATCGGTCAAATGACACAGCTGACTTGAATACAACTAATTCTTCTGTTTCTAATTTTGTTAGTACAGCCCTTGATTCAAAATGGTCTAATGCTTGGGAAGCTGCTTTTGAGTATTATAATCCCGAAATCAGATTAGATTTTTCTGATACTGTTGAAGTTCTCCATATTCTCAGCATTGGTTTAGATGAAGTAGCTAATGCAACTGACTTTGCTGATTTGTATTTTGATGCTGCTGCTAATTCTGGTAACACTACTCCTACTATGCCGCAAGATGATAGCTCGACTACAGAGGAGGACCCCATCAATGACGACCCCGTTGGGATGCCTGTAACTGTAGAGTTATCTTTAGTTGATAGTGATAGTGACATAGTAATTGGCACTATTACAGACGGCAGCACAATTGATTTAGGACAAGTGGGGTCTGAGGTTAGCCTGAAAGCTAAGCCCAGTGAGCCAGTGAGTCAAGTTAAGTTTGATCTAACCGGTGCTACTGAGATTAATCAAACTGAAAATGTCACTCCCTATGCTTTAGCCGGAGACAGATCAGGTAATTATTTTAGTGCTGGATTAATAGAAGGGGACTATACCTTAACTGTCACTCCCTACGATGTGGATGGGCAAGCGTATGAACCGATTACTACTAATTTCAATGTTGTTGATGATTTAGGATAATCATTTTATTCTAAGCTCCGCTGGGGGGGCGACAAGTCAGCTACAGGGTATAGCTAGTAAAGCTTTTAGCCCATGAGCTTTTTGAAGATGCCAAGCGCGATCTCGCTATAGTTTCATAGTCCTAACCAAATAATGGGAGTTTCAAAGAGTGCAACCTCAGATTTATTGTCAATAAACTTGTCAATAACGTTCCATCTTTGATGGGAAGAAACGGCTAAAAGCTTTGCTTTACCTAGCTTTTAACCCTAGTTGTCGCCCCCCCAGAAGCTCCGTTGATGTTGGTTTTTGCTCCTAAAATTCCTGCCAGATTTAAACTTTAAGGAAATTAAAGAGACTCTCCTGAAAAGTTTCAAACTATGGATTGATTTTGGCGCACTGGGAACGAAAAAGTCCAGTGCGCAAATTACTCAAATTTATACTCAAGATGAATTAATCGGTCAATACGTTCTGGCTGTGGTTAATTTGCCCCCTGGGCAAGTGGCTGATTTTCTGTCAGAAGTTTTGGTGTTGGGGGTGGTTTTAGAGAATGAAGAAGCCGCCTTAATTCAGCCCGATCGCGCTGTAGAATTAGGAAAACGAGTCCTCTAACCCATTGCTAATCTTGTTTGGTAAATCCGAGATCGGTCCCTTTCCCCGCATGAACCAGGGCTAACTTTTCATAGCGTTTGGCATGTTCAATCAAGTCGGCTGCTTCTGTTTCCGAAACTTCGCGCTTGACTTTCGCTGGAATGCCGAGTAGCAGCGATCGCGCGGGCACATCTTTGGTCACCACACAACCTGCCCCAATAATACTACCGCTTCCCACGCGCACCCCATTTAAAACCACCGCCCCAATTCCGACCAAACAGCCTTGTTCAATGTGTGCCGAATGGATCACCGCGCGATGTCCCACTGTCACATAATCTTCTAAAATCGTCGGTTCACCCGGATCGCCATGTAACACAGCACCATCTTGAACATTGGTATGGGCACCAATGGTAATGCTTTCCACATCCCCTCGCACCACTGCACTGTACCAAATGTTGGCTCCCGCCTTAATGGTTACATTCCCCATAACCGTAGCATTAGGAGCAACAAATGCTGCTGCTGATAAATTAGGAGAAGACCAAAATCCTGTCATATCACTCTATTTCTCTTCTGCTTCTGTATCCTGACGAAACAACCAGACCATTAGTGCGATAACGCCGATTTGTAAAGCTAAATTCGGTAGTGTTTCTGTCACATTTTGTCCCGCCGCTAGTTTCGCCACCATGACAAATGCCCCCATTAAACCAGAAGCAGCAAACACCACATAAATTGTTTTCCGTAAGCCACGATAGGGGGCTTTGGCTTCTGCTTGCAAGCGTTTATATTTTTCCGCAGAAAGCTGATTGCGACGGTTTTTCGGAGAGTTAGCCATAAAATAAAAGAAAATTCAGAACAATGGCGAGTATTTCCATGATAAAAGATTGTCTCAGCGCGATCGATCATTTGGGAAAGGGTTATCGCACTGATCAGAAAAAATCGCTTTACTGGTGTCTTGTGGCAGTTCCTTTTCGTCTAGTGGGCTGGATGCAGAAGTCGAACTGCAAATGATCCGTACCCAACCCCAGATCACGGAACAATGGAAGCATCGGCAACTTGCCCTTGATATCTCGATACTCTCAGTGAACTTGCCTCTCAGTTGGATAGCTTGCGAGAATTTGCCCAACTCTGTGCCGAACAAGAAGTTAGCAGCAGTCATGATTTCCTTCCTGATAAAAAGGCAAAACTCGGACTCTATCTCCTCTCCAATCATCATGCTTCTTCTGAGTGATTATTGGTGAAAGAGTTAGGATGGTCAGGCTTTTGATCAAAAGAAGAAAAGTTTTGGATCTCAATGGTTCGATCTGGGAATACAGCATTGATTTCTAATTCCCCTCCCATTGCATTGATAAATCGCCGTAGTGTACTAATAAAAATATCTGTACGGTTCTCAATTTTAGAGATTTCCGCTTGTCCCACATCCATTGTCTCTGCTAAAGTTGACTGGGTTAGAAAAAGGGCTTGGCGAATCTCAGCCAGAGACATCTCTTCCCGAAGTGCAGCTTTCTTCTCTTCAATACGCTGACGTTGTTCCTCAGAAAAGTTTTGAGTTAGTTCTGAAAATTTCCGTGCCATGATTTAATCCCCCAAGTTGTTTAAGTGTTCTTCGTAGAGAGCTTCTGCTTTTCTAATGTACTCTCGATAAAACTGCTTTTCCTTACCTGTTTTATTCCCGCCAATTAGGAGAATAGCAACACGACGAGGGTCGAAAGCATAAAACACGCGGATGGGATTTCCGCCAGATTGAATCCGTAACTCCCGCAAGTGAGAAAACTTGGAGCCTTGGATACCTGAAGAATAGGGATAGCGAAGATTTGCGCCTCGTTCTTGTAAAAGTTCTACATAGGCAGTAACGTCCTCTTGTTCCTGCTGAGTGAGAGTTTCCCACCAACCCTCAAAAGCATCAGTTACCTCAATATCCCACATTTTGAACCTTATTTTATTTTACAGCGTAGTATTCCTTTCAAGGAATGTCAATCCCTATTCCTTGCCATGTTTAAACTTCAGTCGCTTTACTCAAGAGTTAGGATCGGTCAATCGTTGCAATGATTTGCTTCCTGATAAATAAGGCAAAACTCGGACTTGATCTCCTGGCGACTCGTTAAGATAGTGCAGTTAGTTGTCGATCAAAACCATAAGAATGACTGAACCCCGTGCTGGTTATACCTTACCTGTTTTTGCTTGTGCCTCTGCTGTCGCTGCGTTGCAATATTTACAGCAGGAACAACCCTTAAACCAAGTCAAAATTAATCTCGTTACTCCCCCGGAACAAACAACCATTGCGGTGGAACAAGTAGCGAAGTTGGAAACAGGGAAAGCCCTTGCCATTACTCGCAGTGATCCAGGGGATAATTTAGATTTAACCGCGAATACTCCCATCTGGGCGGTCGTGAGTTTAGCCAGTCGCCAACCCGATGCAGAACAAGTAACAATTAATGGTGGGGAAGGAGTCGGAAAGCAGCTACAAGCATACGGAAAAGCTGCCATTTATCGTTATGCGAAACAGATTTTAATGGAGAATTTACAGCCGTTACTCCGAGAGGATCAACAAGTGACGGTTACGATTATTCTTCCCGAAGGAAAGCGTTTAGCGCAACGGACTTCTAATGAAGCGTTTGGAGTCGTGGAAGGGTTATCTTTACTGGGAACAACGGGAATTTCCCAACCCTTAAGCGCACCCGGGCAATTAACGGCGTTTCAGGAAGAACTCGCGCAAAAAGCCAAGGAATTTGACACTTTAGTTTTCTGTGTGGGGGAAAATGGCTTAGATTTAGCACAAAAGAAAGGGATTAATCCCCAGCAGCTGGTGAAAACAGCAAATTGGTTGGGTCCACTATTAGTTGCAGCCGGAGAACAAGGGGTGAAATCTTTGGTTTTATTTGGCTATCATGGCAAGCTAATTAAATTGGCAGGTGGGGTGTTTCATACCCATCATCATCTGGCGGATGCCCGTCTGGAAATTTTAACGGCTTTAGCTGCAAAAGTAGGACTCCCCACAGAAATTCTCCAGCAACTCTTAGCTAGTGAGACGACTGAAGCTGCACTGCAATTTTTACGAGAACAGGAAAACGAATCAGAGTTGGTGGAAAAAATCTATAGCGCGATCGCGCAAGCCATTGACGACAATGCTCAAGAGTATATTCGCAAACACGCTGAGAAAAAGGTCACCGTTGGATCGGTCTTATTTGATCGCCGCAGACAAATCATTACAGTTAGCCCTTCAGTGGAACAAGTATTGCCTGAATTAACTTGAGGATCCAAACGGAGAAGAGAATTTGAGTGATTTTTTAGAGCAGGTACGTGATTTAATCGGGGATGGTGAAGTTCGTATTTCTGAGCATGCATATGATGAACTTGTAGAGGATACACTGACAGTCAGGGAAGTCATTGCAGGTGTTCAGGATGCACTGGTTGTAGAAGAATACTTAGATTATCCAAAAGGACCTTGTACGTTATTGTTACAACAAGACCAATTAGGACAGCCAATTCATGTGGTTTGGGGAATTCCCAAAGGCTATAACAAACCGGCAGTACTTGTGACTGCTTATCGACCCAGTTTAGACAACTGGGATAACACTTTTCTAAAGAGGCGAGACTAATGCAAAAACGAACAAAAACTAAGTATGTTCATCAAGGACAGTATGTGGCAGCAGTGGAAGTCACATTAATCGAAGATGAAACTGGATGGTCTCCCTATCTCAGCCGTGAAGAAGCTTACAAATTAGATGATGTAAGAGAAGCTCTCCGTAAGGGCGACTTGGAATCGGCAATGCAATATGGTCAAATCTATGAGCTTCGTCTGATCAGTTAGATTGAAATCATTTGTATGGCGCAAGCCATTGACCACAATGCTCAAGATTATATTCGCAAACACGCTGAAAAAATGTCACGGTGGGATCTGTCTTATTTGATCGCCGCAGAAATTTCATTACCGTTAGCCCTTCCGTCGGAAAATTATTTCCTGAATTATCAACTTTGGTTTCTAAGATTAAAAGTAAGCCTTAATTGAGCAATATTAACTGTATCGGAAAAAGGTTAATTATGATCATCAGCATCAAGCAACCGGCAGGAAAACGACTAACCTTTGAGCAATTTATTCAGGAATTACCCGATGAGGAAGGACACTATGAATTAGTCAATGGACAAATTATGCGGACGTTACCGACACGAAGACATGAAACCATTGCTGAATTTATCACTGATTGCTTTAAGGATGAAGTGAAACGTCTCAAACTCAACTACTTTGTTTCTGGCAGAATTATCATCAAAACTCAAAATACCGCAGGAGAAGAAAGCGGTCGTCACCCAGATGTCACTGTGGTTGATAAAACAGCATGGGACTCACATCCTACTGCTTATTCTGCTTTTCTGGAAGCGCCTCAGTTAGCCGTAGAAGTTGTTTCTACCAATTGGGAAGATGACTATATCGATAAATTAGAGGAGTACCGACTTTTAGGGATTACTGAATATTGGATTATTGATTATCAAGCCATTGCCTCTCGTAGCTATTTAGGCAATCCAAAACAGCCCACTGTCTTTGTTTATACGCTACAAGCTGATCAAAGCTATGTGATGCAATTTTATCAAGATGACAGTTTGATTCTGAGTGCTACCTTTCCAGAATTAAAATTAACGCCACAACAAATCTGGCTGGCTTAATTCAGTCCATCCTCTTTTCAAGATCGCTGCTTGTATGTTGTATCGAGAACCATTCTTTTTGTATCTATGCTGAACATAATCAGCTGCTTCTGAATTATGTTAAATTATGAGTAATATTAAGAAATATTACAAGTATTTCCTTGCTATGATGAAGGAATACCCAAAATTCTATCGCTAGTCTGTTTTCCATAACCTACCCCCGCAAGCACCGTGACTATTTCAACTGACTCCTCCCAAAAAAGCGCAGCGATCGAGCAAGCCGAAATTACAGGCAGCATTAATCGGCAAATGATTGCCATCCTTGATTTTGGTTCTCAATACTCGGAACTAATTGCGCGACGGATTCGTGAAACCCAAGTTTATTCAGAAGTTCTGCCCTATCGGACAACAGCCGAGCAACTCCAGAAACTCAATCCTCACGGTATTATTCTATCTGGAGGTCCCAATTCTGTTTATGACGAAGGGGCACCGCAAGTTGACCCCAAAATTTGGGATTTAGGCATTCCAGTCATTGGTGTCTGTTACGGAATGCAAGTGATGGTTCAACAGTTGGGAGGAGTCGTCGAACGGGCGAACCACGCTGAATATGGCAAAGCTTCACTCCATATTGACCAGGAAGAAATTTTATTTCCTGGCGTTGAAGATGGGGCAACCATGTGGATGAGTCATGGGGATTCCTGCATTGAACTTCCCCCTGGGTTTCAAGTATTAGCTCATACCGAAAATACCCCTTGTGCCGCGATCGCGCATCCAGAAAGAAAACTTTACGGTGTTCAATTCCATCCCGAAGTCGTGCATTCAGTGGGGGGTGCGGTTCTAATTCGGAATTTTGTCTATAAAGTTTGTCAGTGTGAACCCACCTGGACTTCGGAAGCCTTTGTTGAAGAAGCAGTGCGGGAAGTTCGGGCAAAAGTGGGTGAAAAGCGCGTTTTACTAGCCCTTTCCGGTGGGGTGGATTCCTCAACTCTGGCGTTTCTCCTCCACAAAGCTATTGGCGACCAATTGGTCTGTATGTTTATTGACCAAGGGTTTATGCGCAAAGGAGAACCGGAACGATTACTTGAAATCTTTAAAGATCGCTTCCATATCCCGGTTGAATATGTTAACGCGCGCGATCAGTTTTTAGCGCAACTAGAAGGGGTGACTGATCCCGAAGAAAAGCGCCGTCGCATCGGTCACGAATTTATCAAAGTTTTTGAAGAAAAATCGCGAGAACTGGGACCTTTCGACTATCTTGCCCAAGGGACGCTTTACCCCGATGTCATCGAGTCGGCAGATACTAATGTTGATCCGAAAACGGGAGAACGGGTTGCAGTGAAAATTAAAAGCCACCACAATGTGGGCGGTTTACCCGAAGATCTCCGCTTTAAGCTAGTGGAACCCCTGCGTAAACTCTTCAAAGACGAAGTCCGAAAAGTGGGTTCATCCTTGGGCTTACCGGATGAAATTATTCAACGCCATCCTTTCCCGGGACCTGGCTTAGCCATTCGCATCATTGGGGAAGTCACTGCCGAACGCTTAAATATTCTCCGGGATGCTGACTTTGTGGTGAGAGATGAAATTAAAAAGCAAAACTGCTACCAAGATTTTTGGCAAGCCTTTGCTGTTCTCCTCCCGATTCGCAGTGTTGGCGTCATGGGCGATAAACGGACTTATGCCCACCCAGTGGTATTGCGTCTCATCTCCAGTGAAGATGGCATGACTGCCGACTGGTCGCGAGTGCCTTATGACCTTCTAGAGACGATTTCTAATCGGATGGTGAACGAGGTGAAAGGGGTGAACCGTGTCGTTTACGATGTCACTTCTAAGCCACCAGGTACCATTGAGTGGGAATAATTTTCTACAAGGGGAATCTCCCAATTAGATGAACATCAAACTGAATCATCTCAAGTATGGGTCAGCCGTTCCCCGGAATTCAATTCCAGGGCTAGCGGCTGACCGTTGGTCAAAGATTACGCCTTCCTAAACCGCGGAATGAGGAGGGACCCTGCGCGGGTTTCCCGCGCAAAGGAACGCCCGACGATGCGGTGCCGCTTTCCAGCTGGAATTCGATTCCAGTTGGGTCGGCACGGAAGGCGCCTGTCCTCACTAAAGCTCCGGTGACCGTTGTTCAATATGAGATCGTTACCGTATTCGGATCAAAAAGAAGCGGCAATGCCCCTCCCTCTTCTCCCAGCACAACCCCTTCAATAAAATCTTCCTGGGTTAAGCCTGCTTCGCGAGAGCAACTGGGACAAGCAATCACACTCCCCCCCTCTTCTATAAATGCTTGCAGTTTTTGATGAATATTCAAATCGCTGTTACCTTCTGTTGCAGGAAGTCGTTCTTGATCTGCAAGATACACCCCTCGCACATTGAGGAAAAGCGTGACCGGTTGATACCCACCTTCCAAGGCTTTATGGGCAAGAGAGATCGCCATATTTGCGGTCCAGGTATCATCAGTGGTCAAATTGACGAACAGCCCTCCTGATTCAGGCGCATTTTCCGTAGTTTGAGCGAATGCAGTTCCTGAACGAGCCAGTAAAAGATTAGCTTCTGGAATGATACTCCAACTCAATAACCCACCCAAGAGTGAAGCAGCAAAAACATAAGGAAATTTAGATTTCATAATGAGGCTAGTCTCCCATAATCCCTTCTAAGGACAATAACCTGAACTGCTTTCGGACAGCAGGTTACAACACAAAAGAGAAAAAATCTAATTGACCTCATTATTCTCGACTTGAATCGACAAACCCGTCAAAAGACAGCTTGTCAAATATTAACAACCTGTAATATCACTTTTCTTGCCATTGTGTTGATTGATTCAGATAGTTGAGTGCGTTAGAAATTGTATTCGGAGGCAACAATCATCGAGCCAATTCCTTCATCACTGAAAATTTCAAGGAGAATGGCATGAGGAAGGCGTCCATCAATAATATGGGCAGCGCGGACGCCTTGGGCAAGAGACCGAACACAACACTCTACCTTCGGAATCATGCCCCCAGCAACAATCCCATCTGCAATGAGTTGTCGCGCTTCTCGAATGTCCAGGTGCGTAATTAAAGTTGAAGGATCTTGATAATCTTTCAGTAAGCCTGGTGTATCTGTCAGCAGGATTAATTTTTCTGCACCGAGTGCTGCTGCCATTTCTCCAGCAACGGTATCAGCATTAATATTGTAGGCTTGTCCGGTTTCATCCGAGGCAACCGTTGAAATCACCGGCACATAACCAGCATTAATCAGAGATTCAACGAGTTGGGGATTAATCGCATTCACTTCTCCGACAAAGCCAATTCCTACTTCTCCTCGCGGGCGGGCGGCGATAATATTCCCATCTCGTCCACAAATCCCGATCGCGCTGCCCCCCGCTTGATTAATTAGGGCAACAATTTCTTTATTGACTCGCCCCACTAAGACCATCTCTACGACATCCATCGTATCGGCATCGGTCACGCGCAAACCGTTTTTAAACTGCGGTTCAATCCCTAATTTTCCTAACCAACTGTTAATTTCCGGTCCCCCACCATGAACAATCACGGGACGCATCCCCACACAAGAGAGAAAGACAATATCTCGAATCACCTGTTCTTTCAGGGCTTTATCTTTCATCGCGGCGCCCCCATATTTAATCACGACCGTTCGCCCCGCAAATTTTTGAATGTAGGGGAGGGCTTCACTTAAAATTCGGACACGGTTAGCTTCTTGTTGATTAATCGGTTCGCGATCGCTGCTCATTTGCTCTGAAATGGGTCTATCAAATTATTTATCCTAACAGGCAAACTGACGTTAAACACAAAATGAATCCCTGATTGAGACGATTTTCTCAGTTCAACCAGGGATAATTGTGCTGTAAACAGTGACCAGTGATGTTGCTCGTTGCTAAGGTTTAGTGAAAACTGGGTTGATGACGAATTAAGTTCAGAAACTCCTCGCGTGTTTTCTGATCTTCTTGAAAGACCCCTAACATAGCACTGGTTACTGTCCAAGAACCGGGTTTTTGCACTCCCCGCATCACCATACACATATGGGTCGCTTCAATAACAACAGCAACGCCCTGTGGATCAAGAATGGTCTGAATGGCTTCTGCAATTTGGCGCGTGAGACGTTCTTGTACTTGTAAGCGCCGAGAATACATTTCCACAATGCGGGCTAACTTACTTAATCCCACGACCTTCTGATTGGGAATATAGGCAACATGAGCTTTGCCCATAAACGGTAGCATATGATGCTCACAAAGACTAAAGACATCAATGTCCCTCACCAGCACCATCTCATTATGTCCCTCATCAAAAATTGCCCCATTGACAAGCTCATCAAGGGATTGTTGATACCCTTGGGTGAGAAACTGCATGGCTTCAGCAACGCGCTTGGGGGTTTTGAGCAGCCCTTCTCGTTCCGGATCTTCTCCAACCCCTTGCAGTAGCGTTTTCACCGCTGCCATCATTTCTTCCATTTGGGCATCTTGGGTGCTGTCGTTAGTCACAGCTGCTTCCAAAGAGGAAGCACTATCGAGAGAGACTTGATTGGTTACTTTTTTCGCTGAACCGTTGGACATTGAACTGTTGGATGAAGCAATTGTCATAACTAAAAGTAAATTTCCTTACCTCGTCTGTATTAATTGGAAAACCTAGTCTTTGGCTTAAAGTGCCCCGGCACTAGGCATGAGAGTCATTTCTTCGATAACTGCTTGTTGGGGGAGTAAAGCAGCTTGCACAATGGTTTGTGCCACAACTTTTGGATCAAGCATGGCAGCACGATTCAACTCCATTTTGACAGTGTCGGTATCCCAAAGGGGAGTATTCACTGCACCAGGAGCAATACTAATCACACGAATGCCATTTTCTTTTTCTTCTCCTGATAGCGCTTTAGAAAGGGTAATAAGACCGGCTTTGCTCACACTATAGGCTCCCCAACTGGGAAAAGGATTATGGGCAGCGATGGAAGCAACATTAATAATTGTTCCTCCACCGCGATCGCGCAATGTCGGCAACACCCCTTGGATACACTGAAAGACACTGGTTAAATTCAGGTCAAGCACTTGTTGCCAGTCTTCGAGCGGGGTTTCGTTGAGTGGGTTGGTGTATCCCATCCCAGCATTATTGACTAAAATATCAATACCGCCAAAATCCGTGACGGCTGCTTTGATTTGCTCTTTTACCGTCGCAATTTCTGCTAAATCAATCAGGTAAGACTTAACCGTTACCTGCTGCCCAATTTCAGCGATAACTTGATTTAATTTTTCTTGAGAACGTCCCACCAGAGCAAGATCAACCCCTGCTTGCGCAAAGGCGCGGGCGGTTTCTTTCCCAATTCCGCTAGTTGCCCCTGTAATCAGAGCTTTTGGGCGACTCTGGGACTCATCCATATTTCCTCCAAAATTGATCGTCACTAAAGCCTAATTTTTCTTTTCCCTTCTTTCCACTCAAAAGTCCTCGCTTGTGCTCTGCAGAAGGATCCAACCTGATCTTGCCATAGGATTCTGAATTTCAAGTTAAAACGTGATTGGAGCGGAGGTAAGGACATACTGTAACTTCCTCAAATGGGGAAAAGAGCATTGCTCAGTCAGCTCATTCATTCTTTTTTTTAAAAATGTAAAGTTCCTGAGCCTTGCCTATTCTATCACCTGATCTGCTATTAATCGATTATTGTCTACAATCGTTCATCTCAAGAAAACCCATGATGTTAATTCCGGATCACTTTTGGCAGCAAGTCGAAGCGACAACGGCAAGCGCGACTGCTTCAGGCGCTTTACAGCCCATCCCTACTGCTTATGAAGTGGTTGACTGTCAAGGGATTCCCTTTTTAGTGAGGATTTTAACCAACTTAATTAAAAAAGAAGAAGCGAAAGCCAAGCAAGCAGAACAGGAAGAAAAAACCGGTCAAGATTTTGATCCGTTTCTCCCCTATGAAGAAGATTTATTTGTGAGTGATATTTCTGACACTCATTTCTGTTTACTGAATAAATATAACGTTGTTGAAAATCATTTATTAATTATTACGCGCGACTTTGAAGAACAAGAAAATTTAATTAATCACGCTGACTTGACAGCACTTTGTGCATGTTTAAAACAAGTCGATGGTCTCGGTTTTTATAACTCAGCTAAAGATGCTGGAGCTTCGGTTCGCCACAAGCATTTACAACTGGTTCCAAACTCGCTTGCGCCGGATTTTGAAGAAATTCCAATTACACCTGCCCTAAAAACCACTGAATCTTCTCAAGAGGCACAACAAGTCCCTTTATTTCCATTTCTTCATGGCTTTTCTTGGCTAAATTTAGATTGGACGGCTTCTCCAGAAATCATTGGGCAAAACGTATTAGAAAAATATAAACAACTTCTACAAGTAATTGGATATCAACCCGGCGTTGCTTACAATTTCCTCATAACTCGCCATTGGCTGCTAGTGATTCCTCGTCAACAAGAAAAGTTTCAATCCATTGGGATTAATTCTCTCGGTTTTGCCGGAGCGTTACTCGTAAAAAATCAAGAGGAATTACAACTCGTAAAAGAGCATACTCCTCTTAAAATTTTAACCGCTGTTGCTAAGGACAAGGGAACTGACAATCACGAATGACTAATGACTAATGACTAATGACTAATGACTAATGACTAATAAAATAATTAAGATTGATCTTTAGCATATTGCTTTAAGTGATCCAAAGAAACGACTTCGATCGCGCGGATATGGGTAGAGGCTAAAATGACTGGTGGGGCTACTCCAGCTTGTCTTGCTTCCTCCCAGCGAGAGGCACATAAACACCAGCCATCCCCCGGTTTTAATCCGGGAAAATTAAACATTGGTCGGGGAGTGCTTAAATCATTTCCTTGATTTTTTGTATATTCTAAAAACTCCGCTGTCATCTCGGCGCAAACAACATGGACGCCAAAATCTTGTCCTCCTGTGTTACAGTAACCATCGCGATAAAAGCCAGTTTTGGGATCATTGCAGCAAAGTTGGAGGGGTTCGCCGAGAACGTTTTTCGCTTCAGTCATTATAATTTGATGAATATCGCCATCGTTCTATTATGCCAAATTTCGTAAAACAGAGAAAACGACTCTCGGAATGAGGTGTCGGGAAAAAAGAGCGTTTTCGATCCGAATGAATCTTCAAAAAACGATTAGCTTAGTTTTAAAAATACGTTATTTCAATCTTTCCCAATGAATTATTATTTTGCCACCGTAGCGCGAGGCTTAGAAGAAGTTGCAGCAGAAGAATTAACAGAATTAGGAGCAAAAAAGGTTACTCCTAAATTTACCGGTGTTGAATTCCAAGGCGATCAAAAAGTGCTCTATCAAGTCAATCTTTGGTCGCGCACAATTTTTCGCGTTTTGGTTCCAATCTTGAAATTTCCCTGCAAAAATGCCAAACAATTGCATCAGGGCGTGCAACAAATTAATTGGGAAAACTATCTCACCCCGCAAGAAACCCTAGCGGTGCATTGTACAGGGAAAAATGAACAGTTGAATCATACTCATTTTAGTGCCCTACAAGTGAAAAACGCGATCGCGGATCAGCAGATGGCTGACTTTGGCAAACGGTCAAATGTCGATTTAGAATCGCCGGATTTAATCCTGAATCTCCATATTGAAAAGACACACGCCATCCTCAGTTTAGATAGCACTGGCGAGAGTTTACACCGGCGAGGCTATCGTCCCGCGATGGGAACTGCCCCTTTAAAGGAAACCTTTGCTGCGGCTTTATTAGCAATGACCGATTGGGAACCGAATTTACCCTTACTGGATCCCATGTGCGGATCGGGTACCTTTGTGATTGAAGCTGGTTTAAAAGCCTTGAATATTGCACCGGGTTTATATAGAAAACGCTTTGCCTTGGAACACTGGTCGGATTTTAAGCAAGAACTTTGGGAACAATTGAAAACAGAAGCAAGACAACAGCAACGCTCACAACTCCCTGCGCGAATTTATGGACGCGATCGCGCTTGGGATATGCTAGAACAAGCACAGGTGAATGTGGAAAATGCCGGTTTAGATCAGCATCTTGATTTGTCTTGTAGGGAACTATCCGAGTTAGAACCCCCCAGTGATCAAGGAATTATTATTTGTAATCCCCCTTACGGCAAACGTTTAGGAGAAGTGAAAGCGTTGGGAAGTCTCTATCAAGAATTGGGAGATATTTTCAAACAACGCTTTAAAGGTTGGATTGCCTATGTTTTATCCGGCAATAAAGAACTCACCAAACAAATTGGTTTGAGAACCTCGAAGCGAATTCCAGTTTATAACGGGTCTCTCCCTTGTACGTTACTCAGATATGAACTTTTTTAGTCCTACTTTGAGCAAAAAGCCGACACTTTTTTCAGGGAAAGACGACAGTATATTGAAGTGTTGAGGAGAAAAAATGCTTGCCAGAATTTGGAGTGCAGCCATTGTTGGGATTGATGCTGTCAAAGTGGGGGCAGAAGTTGATGTTTCAGGGGGATTGCCTGGAATTGTTGTGGTTGGGCTTCCGGATACAGCAGTCCAAGAATCGCGGGAACGGGTGAAAGCCGCACTCAAAAACTCCGGATTTGCCTTTCCCATGCGCAAGATTGTTATTAACCTCACCCCTGCGGATCTAAGGAAAGAAGGTCCCAGTTTCGATTTACCGATTAGCGTTGGCATCTTAGCCGCTTCTGAACAAGTGGATGGGGGGTTATTAGGGGATTACTTATTTTTAGGAGAAGTTTCCCTTGATGGCAGTTTACGTCCCATTGCTGGCGTTTTACCCATTGCTGCTACCGCCAAAAAAATGGGAATGGCAGGAATAGTTTTACCCGCAGATAATGCCCAAGAAGCAGCGGTAGTCGAAGGGTTAGCGGTGTATGGGTTTCAACATCTTTCTGAAGTCGCGCAATTTCTTAACCAACCGGAAAACTATCAACCGGTAAAACTGGATCCCAAAGCAGAATGGGGCACTTCCACTCTCACTTGTCCCGATTTAAAGGATGTCAAAGGACAAGCCCACGCCCGTCGCGCTTTGGAAATTGCTGCCTCTGGCGGGCACAATTTAATCTTAGTGGGTCCCCCGGGGAGTGGCAAAACCATGTTAGCGAAACGGTTACCAGGTATTTTACCGCCACTGTCTTTTGCCGAAGCCTTAGAAGTCTCGCAGATTTACTCGGTCGCGGGTTTTTTGAAAAATCGGGGATCACTTGTTACGGAACGTCCTTTTCGCAGTCCCCACCATTCTGCCTCGGGACCTGCGCTGGTGGGAGGAGGGAGTTTCCCGCGTCCCGGTGAAATTTCTTTAGCGCATAAGGGCATCCTTTATCTTGATGAACTAACCGAATTTAAACGTAATGTTCTGGAGTTTCTCCGGCAACCTTTAGAAGATGGATCAGTCAGTGTCTCTCGTACTCGCCAATCAGTGGTATTTCCAGCAGGATTTACCTTAATTGCTAGTACCAATCCCTGTCCCTGCGGCTATTATGGCGATCCCATTCAACCCTGTAGTTGTTCAGCCTATGTCAGGGAAAAATATTGGGCAAAGCTATCAGGACCGTTGATGGATCGCATTGATTTACAGGTGACGGTCAATCGTCTGAAACCAGAGGAAATGACAAAACAAGAAACCGGAGAACCTTCAGCAGTGATTCGCAAACGAGTCATTACAGCCCGAGAAAAGGCGCGCGATCGCTTTCAAGAAGAAGGAAATATCAGTCATAATGCACAAATGCAAAGTCAACAATTACGGAAATATTGCCAACTTGATGACACCAGCCGCACCTTATTAGAAAATGCGATTCGGAAGTTAGGCTTGTCTGCCAGAGCAATGGATCGGATTTTAAAAGTGGCTCGTACCATTGCTGATCTCGCAGATGCCGAAAGCATCGAACCCTCTCATATTGCCGAAGCAATTCAATATCGGGCGCTCGATCGCGCTTAAGCAATTAATAATTAATAATGAGATTTATAGTCATAAATTCCTGATTCCAAAATGACTAATGACCAATAACTAATGACTAACGATAAGTTTCATGTCAATCGCACTAACGCTTGGTATTTTAATTTTTGCTCTCATTTGCTTTGCGACCGAATGGTTTCCGGTTGATTTCACTGCGCTGATCGTTGCCATTTTACTGATGCTATTTGGCATTGTTACCCCAGAAGAAGGCATTTCTGGATTTAGTAACCCAGCAACCATTACGGTTATGGCGATGTTTATTCTCAGTGCTGGCATTTCTCGTACTGGGGCAATTCAAGTAGTAGGTGATTGGTTATTAAAATGGGGCGGCAAAACCACTCATCAACAAACTTTTATTATGGGCGGTGTTGTGGGTGGTATTACTGCGTTTATTAATAATACTGCTGTAGTTGCTGTCTTTCTCCCCATTATTGAAGATTGGTGCAAGAAGCAAAAAATTCCAGTTTCTCGGATGTTAATGCCCCTTTCTTTTGCCACAATTTTGGGGGGAACTATCACTTTAATTGGGACATCCACAAATCTTTTAGCTAGCAGTATTTCTGAGCAATTGGGGTATGGATCGTTCGGTTTATTTCAATTTACAGAAGCGGGATTGATTAAGTTTTTAATTGGTCTTTTGTATATTTCAATGACATCTTACTGGCTACTTCCGAATCGGACACCAGTCAATAATGGATCTTACGCTAAAACTTATGAATTAAAAGATTATGTCAGCGAATTAGTGATTTCTCCTCGCTCGAATTTAATTAAACAAACTTTACGTTCCAGTGAAATTCAACGCAAATTTGATATTGATGTTTTAGAAGTTATTCGGGATGGAATTCATTTTTCACAACCGCTTGCGGATAAAGTTTTAAGTGCGGGTGATATTTTATTAGTGCGAGGTACCAAAGAAGAACTGTTACGAATTCGAGATGAAAGAGGATTAGATATTCTCCCGGATGTGAAATTCCAAGATGATAATGTGGCATCACAACTCACGGATAATGAAGAAGGCGTTGCAGAAATTTTGATTCTTTCTAACTCTCGTTTAGTGGGTTCAACCTTGAAAGATTTACGCTTTCGCCAACGGTATAATGCAACGGTACTTGCCATTCGTCGCGGGGAAGAAGTTTTACATGATCGCCTGGGACAAGTACCTTTACGATTTGGGGATTTATTATTAGTGCAAGGGCCGCGAGAGAGTTTATCAGGCTTTCAAACCACGCGAGAATTATTAGTTATTGAACAAGGAAATCGCGAAGGCTTACGCTTAGATAAAGCCCCCATCGCGATCGCGATTGGTTTGGCTGTAGTTGCGCTGGCTGCCTTTAATGTTACCCCGATTTTAGTCAGTGCTTTAGTGGGAGTTGCGCTGATGGTTCTCACTGGTTGTCTCAAACCAGGAGAAATTTATGGGGCAATTCGATGGGATGTTATTTTTTTACTGGCAGGATTAATTCCGATGGGAATTGCTATGGAAAAATCGGGCGCTACGGATTGGCTAGCCGATAAAATTCTCATCGTTGGTAATAATTTTTCTGGGTTTTGGGTCTTAATTTTCTTTTATTTTGTCACAACCATCCTCACAGAAATTCTTTCTAATAATGCCTCTGTCATTTTGATGATTCCGATTGCGGTTAAAGTTGCCGAATCGTTAACGTTGAATCCCTTTGCCATTATGTTTACGGTAACGTTTGCTGCCTCCAATAGTTTTATGACTCCCATTGGTTATCAGACAAACACCATGGTGTATAGTCCCGGTGGCTATCGCTTTCGAGACTTTACTCGCTTTGGCGCTCCCTTGAGTATTTTGCAAGGAATTATTACGCCGTTTTTAGTGATTTGGCTATATGGATTATAAGCAGTGACCCGTGACTAACAAGAGAGTTTTGGCACAACTTTAACGCCAAATTCATTTTCAAATATGATTTTTTTATCATCTAAATTCCATAGTTCTAACGCACAATCATCTTGAACATCTTTCGGAAATAACTGCAAAATCAATTCTTTTTCTTCTTCTTGATAATGACAATAAACGGCTGTAATTGCCCCAATTTGTCGCCGATCTAAAGCAACCGCTAAGCGGAGAATGGCACTGACTTCACTCACCATTTTTTTCGTTGTTTTATCGGGAAGATTTTGAAAGTTGCTATGTTTTTTCTTCGGTTTACTTTTACGGTGATAGCGAGCAATATTGGCAATAATTTCGAGTTCGTTTTCCGTAAACCCAAGTAATTCTGCATGACGGATTAAATAGTAAGAATGTTTATGATGCGCCGCATGACTGACATAAAATCCACAGTTATGTAAAATTGCGGCAACCCAGAGTAATTCTCGCTCTTGGCTCCCCCAATTGTGCAGTTGTCCTTGAGTTTGATCAAAAATATTGAGGCAAAAATTGGCGATGCGTTGACTGGAATCGAGGTCAACTTTGTATTTCTGAGCAATATTAATCACGCTGCGATCGCGCACTGAACTTTGATACCGCAGCCGATTTTCAATCAAACTATGGGTCAGCATCCAATCGACAATTAAGCCTTCTCGCAATGCCCGCTCACAGATTGTAATTTCTTTCACCTCCAACATCTTCATTGTTTCTAGCAAAATCATTGCTCCCGGTACAATAATTTCTGCCCGTCGCCCCGACATTCCGGGTAAATTGGCACGTTCCTTTAGATCAGAAGAGGCAAGTAATTTCACAATCTCTTCGAGATCTTTGGTGCTAAACGTGTATCCTTGTAAGGGGTTGGGCGTGGTATTGAGTTTCTCTTGAGCGTGAACGTTAGCTAAACATTCAATGGTTCCCGAGGTGCCCACTAAGGTGATTAACTCTTCGGGCGCTAACTGGGCTTTGAGTTCTTCCACCGGGCGTTCCATACGACCCCGAATATAAGCTTGTAAAAACTTCAATTCCTTGTTACTGACTGGATCAGTTGTGATAAACTCTCCAGCCAGGCGCACTGCCCCTACCTTGGTACTACTTAAAGATCGCGGTTCATGCCCATTCCCTAGAATTAACTCCGTGGAACCGCCGCCAATATCAATAATGACATGGGGCTTTTCATTAAACTCCATTGCCGATAACACGCCTAAATAAATGCGTCGCGCTTCTTCTTGTCCAGAAATGAGGTTAATCGTGAGTCCCAAATGTTCTCGGACATTTTTAATAAACTCGCGACCATTGGGGGCTTCTCGCACCGCACTAGTGGCAACAGCGACAATTTCTTCGGCTTGGAAACTGTGAGCTAAATCTTGACCCCGTTGCAAAGCTGACATCGCCCGTTCCATTGCTTCTGGTGTCAGACGACCGGTTGCAGGATCGCGATCGCCCAACCTGGCCGTATCTTTTTCTCGGGCAATAATATTAAACGCTGGCAGAGACGGTTCAATCTTCACGATCACCATGTGGATCGAGTTCGTTCCAATATCAATCGCGGCAATGACGCGTTCTTGCTTCGGATGATTCTTTTGAGAATTCAGGCTTTCCGTTTCAATCGGATAAATCGTATTAACCATTCTGTGTAGTTGGTGTGTTTTCGTCAGTTAAGAAAATGGATTAATAATTTTCAAATGATCAACGATGATCAGTCCGTTTTGCATATCCTCAGAATAAAGATACTGTACTTCTGCATCTAAAGCACACGCCACAATTAAACTATCCCAATAGGAAAAACAGTAATTCTGACGCAACTGGGAGGACTGAACTAGTATTTTATAACTAATTTGAATAACAATGCAGCGACGATAAAAATCTTTAATGAGTTCTTGTATTTCCGCTTCCTCAAAGGAAGTCTTTTTTATCAAGTTGACGCAAACTTCATTAATAACTTGGGTACTTAAAACCACTTGCTCTTGAAGAATAAGCTGATCAGCAATATCTTTCTTTTCACTCGTTTTTTCAGATTGTAAAAAGCTATAAAGCCAGATATTTGTATCCAGAAAAATCAGATCAGTATCTTTCATGTACTTCTTCACGACTCATGGGAGTAAAACTTTCGACACGAAGCGGTGTTTTAAGTAAGTGATTAATCATCCCTTCACCATGATTAGAGCTCAATTTTGGTGTGACTTTATTTCTTGTTTGATTAAAGTGATAGGATTCAAGGATTGATTCTATTTTTTGAAATTCAGAAATAGATATTTGAACTGCAATAGGATTATTATTTTTGTCAAATACATATTTTTTTTCAATTTCTAGCATTTGACTGCTCTCCATATTTCTCAATGATTTGTCTCAATTACAATATAGCAGTGTACCAGTCTCTATCTGATTTGCTGCTATAACCTAGAAGAAAAGCAGTTCATCAGGCAAATTTAGTTTATTGGATTATGGTGCAAGACTACCAACACCCCTCAACCTGGGAAGCAATTATAAGGCTTTTGCGTTGGGATAAACCAACGGGACGATTAATTTTAATGGTTCCGGCTTTATGGGCAGTGTTTCTCGCTGCAAAGGGATTACCGCCCTTGCCCTTAGTGACAATTATCATTTTAGGTAGTTTAACCACTTCGGCTGCCGGTTGTGTGGTTAATGACCTCTGGGATCGCAATCTGGATCCGCAAGTGGAACGAACCCGTACGCGTCCTCTTGCTTCTCGGGAATTATCGATCAAAGTCGGTATTATCGTTGCGATTGCTGCTTTTGCTTGTGCGGCAGGACTAGCGTTTTATCTGAATCAGGTGAGCTTTTTCTTATCCATCCTTGCTGTTCCCGTCATTATCTGCTACCCGCTTGCAAAGCGCGTTTTTCCAGTTCCCCAACTTGTGCTTTCTATTGCATGGGGCTTTGCCGTTTTAATTAGTTGGACAGCCATTACCTGTGATGGTTACTCAGAAGTACCGTGGAATTTTACCGCTTGTATCGGACAAGACACCTGGTTACTCTGGGGCGCAACCGTTTTATGGACGTTGGGGTTTGATACGGTTTACGCAATGGCCGATCGCGAAGATGATCGCAAAATTGGTATTCGTTCTAGTGCCTTGTTTTTTGGGAAATATGCCCCAGAAGCGGTGGGACTCTTTTTCTTAGGGACCGCAGGCGCTTTGGCTGCTCTCGCCTTGACTCGTGACCTCCAAATCACCTTTTGGCTGGCTTGGATAATTGCCGTTTGCGGTTGGTCTTGGCAATACTATCAATTACGTCAACCTCAACTTCCAGCTACCTTGTACAGCACCATTTTCCGCCAGAATGTCGGGTTGGGCTTTATTTTATTAGCGGGGATGATTAGTGGGTCGTTGCTATAACCGTGACCCGTTAGCAAGTTACCAACTTTTTCTGATTTCCTTCTCTTCCTCTCAACAAACAATTCGGGGGCAGACCATCAATCTACCCCCGACTCGGCTTATAGAGAAGCCATAACTTCATCCGCAGCTTTTAAAGTTTGATTGATATCTTCATCTGTGTGAGCCAGGGAAGTAAACCCAGCTTCAAACTGGGAAGGCGCTAAATAAATACCACGCTCTAACATACCCCGATGATAACGACTGAATTTGTCTAAATCAGAGGTTTTAGCATCTTCAAAGCTGTGGACCTCGCGCTCAGTAAAGAAAACCCCAAACATAGCACTAATTTGACCAATATGAGTCGCATGACCCTGTTTTTTGGCAATGTCTTTTAAACCATCAGTGAGCTTTTTCGTCATCTGATCGAGCTGCTCATAAACCCCAGGACGTTGCAAGAGTTCTAAGGTTTTAATGCCAGCTGTCATCGCAAGGGGATTTCCGGATAAGGTTCCCGCTTGATACATGGGACCTGCTGGTGCGACTACTTCCATAATCTCTTTGCGTCCACCGTAAGCACCAACGGGTAATCCGCCCCCGATAATTTTACCGAGAGTAGTGAGGTCAGGGGTAACGCCAAATTTTTCTTGTGCGCCACCATAACTGATCCGGAACCCGGTCATCACTTCATCAAATACCAGGAGTGCGCCGTTATCAGAGGTGAGTTCCCGTAACCCTTCTAGAAAGCCAGCATCAGGGGCAACAAAGCCAGAATTGCCAACAACCGGCTCTAAAATCACTCCCGCAATTTCTCCAGGGTTGTCCGCAAAGAGTTTTTTCACGGCTTCGAGGTCATTGTAGGGGGCGGCTAGGGTATTGCTAGTAGCCGCTTTCGGAACCCCAGGAGAATCGGGTAACCCCAAAGTCGCTACACCAGAACCGGCTTGAACCAAAAACATATCGCCGCTACCGTGATAGCACCCTTGGAATTTAATGACTTTATCCCGTCCGGTATAGGCTCGCATCAGGCGCAACGTTGCCATACAGGCTTCAGTTCCGGAGTTAACAAAACGCACCATTTCAATGCTCGGAACCGCGTTAATCACCATCTCAGCCAATACATTTTCTTGGACACAAGGTGCCCCAAAACTGGTTCCTTTATCGAGGGTTTCGTGGAGAGCTTTAATCACTTCTGGGTGAGCGTGACCGCAAATCGCCGGTCCCCAAGTGCCAACATAATCAATGTATTCGTTACCGTCCACATCCCAAGCCCGAGACCCTTTAACTTTATCGAAAACGATGGGTTGTCCGCCGACCGAACTAAAGGCCCGAACCGGCGAACTAACGCCACCGGGCATCAGTTGCTTAGCAGTGCTAAAGATTTCTTCTGATTGTGTCGTATTAAAAGCTGTTGTTGAGGTCAAGAGATTACTCCTTATCTTATAGCCGAATTTAATGATCACCCTCTCTTTTAGAGGGATGAAATTACTATTTTCTCCCACTTTGACAAAGTTAGTGGCAGATTAACCAAATTTGATCTTAATTAAGCAGCATCGGAGATGTCTCGAGAATAAAGAAAATTTAATCCTGAGGAATTGAATTTATTTTACAAAAGTTTACAAATTTAAAGTTATTGCTCTCTTATATGTCAAGAAATATTACAAAATGTCTCTTGTTTTTTGTCAAATTATGTCGAATTGAGGGGAATTCCTGTGCTGAGTGGCAATTTTTTGATACAAAACACAAGTGGGTACTGCAATTGGAAGGGCTAATCCCGAATTGCAAACCTTGAATTCAGTCCGAAGAAGTCATTGCTCATTGAAGGAGAAAGTGTGAATGTTCACTAACGTCAAGTCCACCATTCGCCACATTGAACCGGATACGATTGGGGATCGTTCTTTGGTTAAGGTGGTCTATGTCGTGCTTGAGCCTCAATACCAGAGCGCCCTCTCAGCATCAGTCCGCTCGATTAATGCTAATAATCCCAATGTCGCGATCGAGATTAGCGGTTATTTAATCGAAGAACTTCGTGATCCAGAAAATTACGAAGCGTTCAAGAGTGATGTGGCTCAAGCCAACTTGTTTATTGGTTCATTAATTTTTATTGAAGATTTAGCAGATAAAGTGGTTGCGGCGGTGGAACCGCATCGCGAAAACTTAGATGCTGCGATTGTATTTCCCTCCATGCCCCAAGTAATGCGCCTGAATAAATTGGGCAGTTTCTCGATGGCGCAACTGGGACAAAGCAAAAGCGCGATCGCGCAATTTATGCGCAAACGTAAGGAAAAGCAGGGGGCTTCGTTCCAAGATGGGATGTTAAAACTCTTGCAAACCTTACCGAAAGTTTTAAAATACCTGCCTTTAGATAAAGCCCAAGATGCCCGCAACTTTATGTTGTCCTTTCAGTATTGGTTAGGGGGGTCTCAAGATAACTTAGAGAACTTCTTACTGATGCTGACGGATAAATATGTTTTAGAAACAGAAAATAAAGACGAAGAAGTCAAATATTCTGAGCCCGTTGTTTACCCTGATATGGGAATTTGGCATCCCCTCGCCCCAAAAATGTTTGAGGATGTCAAAGAGTATCTCAGTTGGTACAACAGCCGAACCGATATCAAAGATGACCTCAAAGATCCATTAACCCCTTGCATTGGGTTAGTTCTCCAGCGCACGCACTTGATTACCAGTGATGATGCCCATTATGTGGCTGTGGTTTCTGAATTGGAAGCCATGGGCGCAAGAGTGATTCCCATTTTTGCCGGTGGACTCGATTTCTCGAAACCCGTTGATGAATTTTTCTGGGATACAGCAGCGAAAGGGGTCGAAGCATTACCGATTGTGGATGCTGTAGTTTCCTTAACCGGATTTGCCCTGGTTGGCGGTCCTGCCCGTCAAGACCATCCCAAAGCCATTGAATCTCTAAAACGGATTAATCGCCCTTATATGGTCGCTTTACCGCTCGTTTTCCAAACCACCGAAGAATGGGAAGAAAGTGAGTTAGGCTTGCATCCCGTACAAGTGGCGTTGCAAATTGCCATTCCTGAACTCGATGGCGGTATTGAACCGATTATTCTCTCCGGACGCGATGGGGCAACCGGTCGCGCGATCGCGCTGCAAGACCGGGTGGAAATGATTGCCCAACGCGCCATGAAATGGGCAAAATTACGCCGTAAACCCAAACTAGACAAAAAAGTTGCCATCACCGTCTTCAGCTTCCCTCCTGACAAAGGAAACGTCGGAACAGCAGCCTATCTCGATGTCTTTGGCAGCATCTACGAAGTCTTACAAGGACTCCGTAACAACGGCTACGACGTGGGAGAATTACCTGAATCCCCGAAAGAACTCATGGAATTGGTATTGCACGATGCACAAGCCCAGTATGCCAGCCCTGAGTTAAACATTGCTTATCGGATGTCCGTTCCCGAATACGAACGACTCACCCCCTACTCCGAAAATCTCCATGAAAACTGGGGTCCACCACCAGGAGAACTCAACAGCGATGGTGAGAACCTCCTCATTTACGGGAAACACTTCGGAAACGTCTTTATTGGTGTACAACCCACCTTTGGCTACGAAGGCGACCCGATGCGTCTCCTCTTCTCTCGTTCCGCCTCTCCTCACCACGGCTTTGCTGCGTACTACACCTACTTAGAAAAAGTTTGGGGTGCCGATGCCGTGCTACACTTCGGAACTCACGGATCTCTGGAGTTTATGCCTGGTAAACAAATGGGAATGTCTGGAGATTGCTATCCCGACAGTCTCATTGGCAGCATTCCGAACCTCTATTACTACGCAGCGAATAACCCCAGTGAGGCAACGATCGCGAAACGCCGCAGTTACGCCGAAACCATTTCCTATCTCACACCACCAGCAGAAAATGCGGGACTCTACAAAGGACTGCAAGAACTGCAAGACTTGATCGGGTCGTATCAGAACCTGAAAGATAATGGTCGCGCGATTCAAATTGTCAATACCATCATGGATCAAGCGCGGATTGTCAATCTGGATAAAGATGTCGATATCCCTGACAAAGATGCAAGTGAAATGAGTCCCGAAGAACGGGATACGCTGGTGGGCTTGCTGTACAAGCAGCTAATGGAAATTTCTTCTCGTCTGTTGCCCTGTGGTTTGCACGTCATTGGACAACCCCCAAGCGCAGAAGAAGCCATTGCGACCTTAGTTAATATTGCCTCGCTCGATCGCGAAGAAGAAGAAATTCAAGGCTTACCCCGCACCATCGCCGAAAGTATCGGACGGGATCTCGATGAAATTTACCGCAATAACGACAAAGGCGTTTTAGCTGATGTCCAACTGTTGCAAGAAATCAACAGTGCGGTTCAAGATGCTGTTGCTGCTTTGGTTCACGCCCAAGCCGATGCCAACGGACGAGTCTCGCAAGTTTCCAAACTGAACTTCTTCAACATGGGCAAAAAAGAACCTTGGGTCAAAGCCCTCCATGACCTCGGCTATACCAAAGTGGATCGCGAGAAAATGAAGCCCTTGTTTGAATATCTCGAATTCTGCTTACAACAAGTGGTTGCCGATAACGAACTCGGTGGACTCTTGCGCGGGTTAGAAGGGGAATATATCTTACCTGGACCCGGTGGTGATCCCATTCGTAATCCCAATGTTCTGCCGACGGGGAAAAATATCCACGCCCTTGATCCCCAGTCCATTCCCACCGCAGCCGCCGTTCAATCAGCAAAAGTGGTTGTTGATCGCCTCTTAGACCGTCACCGTGCAGAAAATGGGGGTGAACTCCCGGAAACCATTGCCTCTGTGCTTTGGGGAACCGATAACATCAAAACCTACGGCGAATCTCTCGCCCAAATTCTCTGCTTAATCGGGGTGAAACCCGTTCCCGACTCCTTGGGACGGATTAACAAACTCGAACTCATCCCCTTAGAAGAACTGGGTCGTCCCCGCATCGACGTGGTTGTCAACTGTTCCGGTGTCTTCCGTGACCTGTTCATTAACCAAATGGCACTGTTAGACCAAGGGGTGAAAATGGCAGCAGAAGCCGACGAACCCCCAGAAATGAACTTTGTCCGTAAGCACGCCATGCAGCAGGCAGAAGAAAACGGTATTAATCTCCGTCAAGCCGCTACTCGCATCTTCTCCAATGCGTCCGGTTCTTATGCCTCGAACGTCAACTTAGCCGTTGAAAACAGTTCTTGGGAAGACGAGTCTGAGTTACGGGATATGTATCTCAATCGGAAATCCTTCGCTTTTGATGCGGATAACCCTGGCATTATGCAGGAAAACCGCAAGATTTTTGAATCGGCACTGAAAACAGCCGATGTCACCTATCAAAACTTGGACTCTTCCGAAATCAGTCTCAGCGACGTTTCCCACTATTTTGATTCTGACCCCACCAAAGTAGTTAGCAGTCTGCGGGAAGATGGCAAACAACCCGCAGCTTACATCGCTGATACCACCACGGCTAATGCCCAAGTCCGTAGCCTCTCCGAAACAGTGCGCCTAGATGCGCGGACGAAAATGCTGAACCCGAAATGGTATGAGGGAATGCTGAGTCATGGTTATGAAGGCGTGCGCGAATTATCCAAGCGTCTCGTTAATACCATGGGCTGGAGTGCAACGGCTGGTGCAGTAGATAATTGGGTGTATGAAGATACCAACGAAACCTTTATCAAAGATAAGGAAATGCAGGAACGGTTGTTAAACCTGAACCCCAATTCTTTCCGCCGGATGGTGACGACCCTGTTGGAAGCTAACGGACGGGGCTATTGGGAAACCAGCGAAGAAAACCTCGATCGCCTGCGCGAATTATATCAGGAGGCAGAAGACCGCATCGAAGGGATTGACTAAACGTGGGATTAATTTGATTTAATTCCTGGTAAACCGATACCGTTTGTAGAGACGTTCCCTGGAACGCCTCTACATTCATTTGTGGTAAAACCAACCAACGAAATATTGGGAGTTGCCTTTGATTCCTCCGCAGGCTTTGAGCTACCGAAGGGGGTGATTCTTGCAGCTGATGCGTCTCGGGGTGAGGCGCGATCACCCTACGGAAATTCCGCTAAGTTAGCTCGCCTGCCATAATACTTAATCATCAAAGAGATCGTCATCAAACTCTGCTTTCAGTTCTCTCGCCATCAGGGCTTGTACCGCTTGCTGAGCGGTTGATTTTCCTTTCAAGAGGCGATACACTTGTGCCGAAATCGGGACAGGGATGCCTTCCTTTCGAGCTAAACGGACAAGCACTTGTGTGGTGTTGACCCCTTCTGCTGTTCCTTCTAAGTGATCTAGGATTTCATCCAGAGTCTTGCCTTGGGCTAGACCATACCCCACTTGATAGTTACGCGATAAGGGACTATCGCAAGTGGCAAGCAAGTCCCCTAAGCCGGATAAACCAAAGAAGGTTTCTGTGGATGCACCAAGGGTAGTACCAATGCGGATCATTTCCGGAAGGGCGCGGGTAAGAAGGGCGGCTTTCGCGTTCGTCCCTAAATTTAAGCCATCACAGACTCCAGCAGCGATCGCGATGACATTTTTCAGCGTTCCCCCTAATTCTGTCCCAATCGGATCCGGATTAATATAAACGCGGAATGTCTCACAAGCGAACATTTCCTGGGCTGCTGCTGCTGCTGCTTCATCTTCACTTGCCATGACAGTTGCTGCAGGAAGATTTTGCTGAATTTCTTTGGCCAAGTTGGGACCGGATAAAACGACCACAGGATGATCGGGGAACGCTTCTTGCCAGAGTTGAGAGGGGGTATGGGTGGTTTCAGGATCTAACCCTTTAGTGGCGGTGACAATGATGGCGTGTTCGGGAATGCCAATTGTTTTGACCCGATCAATAATTGAAGTAACACCTTTCATGGAAATGGCAGAGAGGATAATTTCTGCGTCTTGAATCACCGATTCTAGGCTTTCTTCACTCCGTCTTGACCATAAGCGCACATGATGATCACTGCGTTCGGCGACATCGGCTAAGGTGGATCCCCAAGCCCCAGCCCCGAGAACCGTGGTAATTTTTTGGGGCGTTTCTTCAGTTCCTGTAAAATGATTCGGTTGCGATTTTGTATTAACCATTGGTTTAATAATTAATCATTGATTCGTCTTAATTAATGACCGGTAAACGCCTGTTATCCTGATTATATAGTTGATGTCTCTGTGAACAACAAATAACGAATGACAAACAATAAATAACAAAGTAATGTCTTATCGTAATCCAGTCCCCACTGTTGATATTATTATTGAATTGCGCAATCGCGCTCATCGACCGATCGTCTTAATTGAGCGAAAAAATCCCCCTTTCGGTTGGGCAATTCCCGGGGGATTTGTCGATTATGGCGAATCAGTAGAAACGGCAGCTAAACGCGAAGCCAAAGAAGAAACAGGCTTAAACATTGAACTCATTGAACAGTTTCAAGTCTATTCCGATCCGCAGCGGGACCGCCGCAAACACACGATTAGCATTGTGTTTCTTGCCAGCGCGATCGGCACGCCACAAGCCGATGATGATGCTAAAAATTTGGACGTTTTTTACCGGTGGGAACTGCCAGAAAACCTATGTTTTGACCACCACAAAATTCTGACAGATTACCGTCATTATCGAGATTATGGTTGGCGTCCCAACTTAATGGGTTCTTCAATGGGGGAATAAGCTTGATAGTCGATATTAGGGAAAATATTATCGATTTTTTCCACTTTTTCTAACCAAGCGCGATCAATTGTCTCGCCAATAATTTCATCATAGAGTTTATTAAACCGTCTAAGATGTGATCGCGTTCGGCGCACGGCATAAGGCACCATGGTTCCAGTGCGCATAATAAACGCCCAATCAGAAGACTGCGCTAGCAATAACTCTCTTGCTGCTTGATTCAACGCCCGTTCTTCCCACTCATTTTGCGCTTGACGCTGACTCAATTCAATCATCCGTTCCGTTGCTTCGTGTAAATGGGGATAGATCCAAGCATTTGCTTCATTGACCCAATATTCATGGAAACCTTTGTAGCCCCAACTCGACTGCGAGGGTTTACACACCTGTTGCACTGGTTCCAAGCGGAGATACTCCGCCAAATGCACCATCTGATAAGTTCCTTGGTCGTACCACGATTTACGAATCAAATAATCTACAAACCAAGGACCCTCATACCACCAATGACCAAATAACTCTGCATCATAGGGAGACACCACTAATGGTTGACGCTGCATAATCCCGGCTAAATGCTCAATTTGCCGTTCCCGATTAAAGACAAAATTCCCGGCGTGTTCTGCTGCTTTTTCCCTTGCCCAGTAAGGGTCATACAATTTCTTTTCTCCTAACCCGGCGGTGCGGCTGGTAATTTTATGATATTTAATCCCTGTGTTTTTCCGTTGTCCATTGGGCAGGATGTAAGGTTTAATATACTCATATTCCGCTTCCCAGCCTAAATCTTTATAAAACTCGCGATACACGGGATCACCCGGATAACCCACTTGCGAAGACCAGACCTGCTGCGATGATTCATGGTCGCGCCCAAATGCTCCCACTCCGGTTTCGGTATAAATGGGGGCATAGGTGCCATAGCGAGGACGCGGACTTGCATATAAAATACCATGTCCATCCATGAGGAAATAGCGTAATCCGGCATCGGCCATGAAACGTTCTAACCCATCATAATAAGCACATTCTGGTAGCCAAATCCCTCGGGGTTGCGACCCAAAGTTTTCTGCGTAATGTTCACAAGCAATTTTAATTTGCGCTCGTATGGCTTCCGGGTACATTTTCATTAAAGGGAGATAACCATGCGTCGCCGCCGAAGTAATAATTTCCAAGTTATTGCTATCTTGAAAGCCTTTGAACGCACTCACCAGATCGCACTGGTAATTTTCCCAAGTCCGGCGAACCCGAGCAAACTGGTTAATGTAGTGTTGTGCTAAATATTGCAGATGTCCATTATTGACATTATTTTGCAGTTCTTTTGCCGCCAATTCCTGCAATCTTGCCAGGTGACGATCATATCGTTGTTGTAAAAAGGAATCTCGTAGCATTGACACCAAAGGGGGTGTCATACTCATGGTCAGTTTAAATTCAATGCCATCTTGTTTTAACTCCTCAAACGTTTGCAAAAGAGGAATATAGGT
Organism: Cyanobacteria bacterium GSL.Bin1; assembly: GCA_009909085.1. Lineage (NCBI taxonomy): Bacteria > Bacillati > Cyanobacteriota > Cyanobacteria bacterium GSL.Bin1. The sequence goes on from JAAANX010000051.1 coordinate 33,721, forward strand.
TTCAGTTATCGCCTCAAACAACCACTCTTCCTCTAAAACATAGTCACTTTCAGGATGACGAACAAAAGGTAGGTGAGCGTGTAAAACAAGTGCAAGGTAACCAAGAGCCATAAATTAATGTTTCCCTAGACATACTTATCCTTTATTTTATAACTCTGATGGACAGAGATGTCTCTAGCCAGAAATTTTGAAACTAAATTGTTTTACAATCAAGTAAGGAAATAAAGTAAGAAAAATTACGATGGCAACTGCAAAACTGACTACTAAAGGACAAATTACGATTCCAAAAGTGATCCGAGACTATCTTCACATCGAAGCAGGAAGTGAAGTGGATTTTGTACTTGATGAAAAGGGTCAAGTTACTCTGATCCCGATTAATGTCCCCATTGAAACTCTTTCTGGAATTCTTCATCGCCCTGGAATAAAAGCAGCAACCATAGAAGAAATGGAACAATCCATTCAGGAGGGGGCAAGTGATTGGGATTGATACAAATTTACTGGTTCGTTATTTAACCAAAGATAATGAAGAGCAATGGCAAAAGGCGACTTTTATTCTCCAAAGTGGTGAAACTTGTTTTATTGCCAATATTGTTCTGTGTGAACTGGTTTGGGTTTTAAGAGGAAAGCCTTATCAATACCCGAAACAAGACATTGTCTCAACAATAGAGTCCATACTGCAAAGCCCTGCTTTCGAGTTTGAAAACCGTCCCCTTGTCTATCAGGCTTTACGGCGAACTCAGAAAGGAAAAGCAGATTTTTCGGATTATTTAGTTGGTGCAATTTGTCAAAAGGCAGGATGTGATAAAATTGCAACCTTTGATCGAAAGCTGAAAAGAGAGTCTAGTTTTGATCTGATGGATTAAAAGCGAATTTGACTGTGATGAAGATCTAAGTAGGAGTTACCCGATCGCGCTGCAAAAGATCTTTAAACCATACTAAAAAGCGATCGCGCAAGGCGGATAAGGAATAGTCTTCCTCCGCTTGTTGACGACACGCCCAACGGTCAATTTCATCAAGGCGATGAATGGCTTTGACTAACCCATCGACACTGTCCGGTTCCACTAAAAATCCGGTTTGACCATCGCGAATAATTTCCGCGGGACCGCCGCGACGATAAGAAATGACCGGTACCCCACAGGCTAAGGCTTCAATGGCGACATTGCCAAAGGCTTCCACCCAACGCGGGGTCATCAATAAGGCACGACATTGACCGATTTCTCGTTGTAAGGCAGTAGTTGATAAAAATCCGCCATATTCAATGGGGGCGTTGGGATACTGGGTGCAAATTTCATTCCAGTAGTCTTCATCTTGCATCCAGCCGAAAATCTTGAGGGGAATGCCTAATTCTTGCACGGCTGCAACGGCATCTTCTAAGCCTTTTTCCGGTGCAATGCGCCCCAACCAAACCAGAGAATCTTGACTTTCGGCACTAAACTCATATAACGATAAATCCAGACCACTACTGAGACACCGACAGGCATTAGCAAAGGGAAAGGTTTCCGCTTGGGTGTGGGTGTAAACGCCAAAACTGCCCGGAAAGCGAGTGATTGTTTTGCTCATGATCTGATCAATTGCCTCACTCATAGAACCCATACTAATAAAATGCGCGATCGGGGTCTGGAAAAAGGGGGTGAGGTAAAAGGGCAGCCAGTCATAGGCAAAGTTAACGATTAAGTCGTAGTCTGACTGCACTTCCCGGGCATACTCGCACATATTGGCTAAAACGGAGTTCTCAGGAAGTTGAATGGGTGCGTCTCTTCCCTCTCCTTGGGCTGGAATTTGTAAATTACCCGAAATCGGCGTGATGGGAATCTTGTCAAAATGGGAGCTAGTGGGGGCAAGAATATTAACCTGATGTTGGGTTTGTAATAAATCTTGAGCCAGATTTTTAATGGTTAATTCTACACCGCCGCCTTCTCCGGTTCCTAACGCGCCAACAGGAGTCGAGAGAAACAGTAAGGAAAGGGGTTCAGACGGTTGTGTCATGGCATTTTTTTGGGAAAATAATTGTGTCTAGCTGACTTTCAGGTTATTTTGAACTTGAATAACACTCAGAAAACATATTTTATTGGTAACTGATACAAGATGAAACCCCTAAATTTATTGCAGTGGACCACCCGCATTGGCGCGATCGCTGCCTTCCAAGCTGGTCTCTTTTTTATGGTAACGCCCTCTCGTCCCCTCCAAGCTGCGGTTGGCGACGAGTTTGAAATTTGTGCGGAGGAATTGCAAGAGGCAGGGCTATCTCCAGATGAAGCTTCTGCTGCTTGCGCCGATGCGCTACGTCCAAAAGATTTGTCTTTATGTGTGTTAAGTATGAACCAAGAGGTGGGTGTTCCGGCAGAGGAAGGCTTATATAATTGCTATCGCGATCGTCGCCCCTTAGAACTAGCCACTTGTGTGGTCGATATCAATGAATTTTTGGAAGCTGATGATCCCGGACTAATTGTTGAAAATTGTCGTCGCAGTATTCTCCCACTCCGTTACTCGGACTGTGTCATTGGTTTAACCAATGCAGAAGAAGCAACGATTGACCCAGTTGCAGCCTTGGAAGAGTGTATTAGCGCCGATGCATTTCCTCGTGCTTTAACGCCAATTGAACAGTAATTTTTTTTGAGTTAGTTTCAGTTAAAGGAAAGTCAAGGAAAGGGAGTCAATCTTTCATCTTTACTTCGGGGCTGGAGACCCTCAGCTCTGCTGATGGGACGGAGCTTATAAAGGGCGGAATGCGATTCCGCCCACAGCTCCTTAGGAAAGCCCCGCCTCCTAGTCGTGGTTT
>JAAANX010000052.1 GCA_009909085.1 Cyanobacteria bacterium GSL.Bin1
AACTTATTGGTAAATGTTGATTTCGGGGCATCGAACCTCCTCACTAAAGCTCCGGTCAATCAACGGCGAGACTCCAACGCAGCGACGCAGGAGCGAAGCGACGAGGAAGTGAGGATATCCCAACGCTGAATCAGAGATTACAGCGCGGGACTTATGTTCTCGCGCTCTTGCCAGTTAATAAGAAAGTTTTCATCAAACTTTCATGAATTCTCATGAACTGATTCTCATCTTAACTTCACTTAATTTTTATAAAGCTGCGTCACCCTAAAAATAGCGATGCCACTCAGCCGTTTTCCTCGTTACCTCCTTTGATCACTGGGAAGAGGTTTAACCAACAAATCTCTCAACAGCTTCTGCAACTCCCATTACGCCAAACTCACTCATTCAAGGACAATCTACCCATGAAGTTAATGGTCTATTCCCATGATGCGTTTGGATTAGGCAATATCCGCCGGATGCTAGCCATCTGCGATTATCTTCTGCAAGCCATTCCGAATTTATCCATTCTGGTTGTTTCCGGGTCACCTGCGTTACATCAACTCCGGCTACCTAAAGGACTGGACTATATTAAATTGCCTTGTCTCGGTCGCAATGAAGAAGGAAAATTGAGCGTTACCTTTCTCAAGGGACAGTTTGAGGATACGCTTAATCTAAGAGAACAGCTGATTTGTACCGCTGCTGCTCATTTCCAACCGGATCTCTTCTTGGTGGATAAAAAACCAAATGGTTTACAAGGAGAATTGCAAGCAACCTTGGACTATTTAAAATATCACCATCCTCAAACTCGTTATGTGCTTCTGTTGCGAGATATTTTGGATAGCGCTCCGGCGACGATCGCGCAATGGCAACGAGAAAATTATTATTTCCTTGCGGAATCCCGCTATGACCAAGTATGGATTGTGGGTAACCCGGAAATTTTCAATGCGGTAGAAGAATACCGCTTTTCGCCAACGCTGAAGGCAAAAACCCAGTTTATGGGCTACATCAGACGCCCGCCCGGTCTTCAGTCTCCCCAAGCGATTCGCCAAAAGTTGGGGATTACGGACAGAGACCGCTTCATTTTAGTGACTCCCGGTGGGGGACAGGATGGGTTTTCTTTAGTCAATACCTATTTGCAAGCCCAAACCCAATGCTTTTGCGATCAAAAAATCATTAGCTTAATTGTGGGCGGTTCCGAAATGCCCCTTGCCCAGAAGCATGATTTATTAGCACGCATTCGTCCGGTTTCCCATTGGCACTGGTTAGAATTCACCCCTGATTTAGCCAGTTATATGGCTGCTGCTGATTTGGTTGTTTCGATGGGCGGTTACAACACCGTCAGCGAAATTCTCTCCTTACAAAAGCGAGCGGTGGTGGTGCCTCGAATTGAGCCGGTCGCAGAACAATGGATTCGCGCCCAACGCTTAGCAAAACGGGGGGTATTGAGAATGCTGCATCCGCATCAGTACGCTTAGCAAAACGGGGGGTATTGAGAATGCTGCATCCGCATCAGTTAACCCCACAGCGGTTGGCAGCGGTCATGAGCGAAGAATTGACTGCCTCGCCGCGGGTTGCTTCAGATTATACGCTCGATTTTAATGCCCTGCCTCGTATCACTGAAGCATTCCTGCGTTTATTGGAGCAAGAGGATTCCTTTAAAAAGTTGCTTCAGCCCATTGCTGTTTAGACAAGAATAATTGCTATGACTGAACAATCACCTGTCATCGGTTATTTATTAAAAACGTTTCCCAAACTCTCAGAAACGTTTATTCTCAACGAAATGCTCGAATTAGAGCGACAAGGCATTGATTTACATATTTTCTCTTTGCGCAAGCCTCAAGATAAGCGTTTTCATCCCAGTGTCAGTGAACTGAAAGCGCCGGTCACTTATCTGCCTTCTCTATTACCAGAATATGACCGGGAAGAAGAAACGGCCCTGCTGACAAACTATTTAGCCTGGCAACAGCATTATCCTGAGCAATGCCGGGAACAGTTGCAATTCTACATTAATCGGTCGGAAAAAAAGCACCTCAATGAATTTTTGCAGGGTCTCTATTTGGCACAAATCATGCCTGAGTTGGGCATCGCTCATCTTCACGTTCACTTTGCTAATATTCCAACAGCAACGGCAGAAATCGCTCACCAGTGTAGTGGCATTTCTTATAGCATCACAGCTCACGCGAAAGATATTTACTTGACAGAACCGATCGCGCTTGATCGCGGAATGAAATCTGCTGAATTTGTTCTTACCTGTACCGATTACAATCGTCGCTATCTCAAATCTATTGCCACTTCAGATACTCCCATTAATTTGGCTTATCATGGTTTGGATTTGCAGCGGTTTCAATCGGATCAAACCGCGGGCTCTGCCAACGGAGACTGCCTGCAGATTCTCTCTATTGGACGCTTTTGTGAGAAGAAAGGGTTTCCTGATTTGTTAACGGCGTGTGCTCACCTGAGCCTCGCCGGAGTGCCTTTTGCTTGCACAATTGTTGGGTTTGGTCCTTTGCAAGAAGCATTGGAGCTGCAAATTCAAGCCTTTCATCTTCAAGATCAGGTGACGTTAGTGGGCAAGTTAACCCAAGACCAAGTGATTGAGCAATATCGAGCAGCCGATGTGTTTGTTTTGCCCTGTCAAGTCACGGCAGATGGCGATCGCGATGGGATTCCCAATGTTTTGATTGAAGCGATGGCGATGGAACTGCCGGTCATTTCCACTGCAATTTCGGGGATTACTGAGTTAATTGTTTCAGGGGAAAATGGGATTTTGGTGCCGGAAAAAGACCCCAGCGCGATCGCGCAAGCCCTGATTCAGCTAGCTGAAGATCCTGAGCAACGTCGTACCCTGGGGCTTGCCGGGCGGAAAACGGTCACTGAAAACTTCGCCCTCGAAAAGAATGTGGCGCAAGTGAAAGCCTTACTCCTCAACACACTGACCCGTCATTCGGCATCCCCCATTAACTTGTCTTCATCCTGGGAGGCGATCGCGTCATGAAACGATTAATGTTCTATTGTCAACATATTTTGGGCATGGGTCATCTCGTGCGCAGTATGGCAATTGTGCGCGGACTGACTGCTGAATTTGAAGTCTGTTTTATCAACGGCGGTCCAGCCATTGCCGGATTTGAGATTCCTAGCGGGGTGGAAATGCTGCAACTGCCCCCGTTAACCACTGATGCCGAATTTACTCACCTCAATTTACCCGAGGGCTTTGAAAGCTTAGAAGCGGTTTTTGACGCTCGTCGCCAACAGATGATTGCTGCCCTCCAACAGTGGCAGCCGGATCTCCTGATGGTGGAGTTATTCCCCTTTGGACGCCGTCGCTTTTCACCGGAACTGATTCCCCTAATCGAAACCGCTCGTCACTGCGGAACCAAGGTGGTTTCCAGTTTACGAGATATTGTTGTCACCAAACAAGATCAAGAGCGCCATGAAGCAAAAGTGTGCAAACTGATCAACCAATATTTTGACCTGCTGCTGATTCACGGCGATCCGCAATTTATGCCCTTAGAACGGAGTTTTTCTCGGGTGAGAGAGTTGCAATGTCCCGTTTATTATACCGGCTATGTCGTGCCCAACTCAGTTTCTGCAACATCTTCCCCCAATCCCCAACCGAGTATTGTCTGCTCCGTTGGCGGCGGTCGATTCGGGCATGAGTTATTACGGGCGGTTGCTGCTGCCAGTGCGGATTTAGCACAACGGATTCCTCACCAGGTGCAACTGTTTACAGGACCCTTTGCCCCTAACGCCTTGCTTGAGGAACTGCAAGGGGTAGCAAAAAGTCGCTCCAATTTAACGGTCGAGCGCTACACCCCTAATTTAATCCCCTACCTGCAACAAGCAGATTTATCGATCAATATGGGCGGTTACAACACCACCTTAAATGTGTTGCAAACGGGGACGCGATCGCTGTTGCTCCCGTTTACGGGCAATGGGGATCAAGAGCAGACCATTCGGGCGAAACGGCTAGAAGCATTGGGCGTGGTTTCAGTGCTGCGTCCAGAGGATTTGTCCCCGCAGCGCTTAGCCGAAAAAATTGTGGATGCTCTGGAGACGAAATCGACTGCTATTGCCTTTGATTGCAATGGGGTTGCTAAGACAGCGGAAATTTTGCATGACTTTTGCCAAAAGTCCCTTGCCGCCTAACCTTAACGTTTTTTAATGGGAGAGAACTGATGAAACCGCAACGCATTTGCCTGACCACCTTAGAATTTCCCCCTGATGTCGGGGGGGTCGGAGAATCTGTGTATCGCATTGCCCAAATGCTCAAAGCCATTGGCTATGAGGTTCACGTTGCTGTCTTTCATTCTAAACAACGTAAAGATGATACCTTGCAGCGATCGCGCTGTGTCTCCCAAGAACAAAACGGAATTTTAGTCCATCGTCTGTTCCCCGCCATCCGCTCCGAAACCCCAATTATCCAAGATTTTCTCAGTGAAGTCTATTTTCTGCTGGAACAACTGCATCATCAATTT
>JAAANX010000053.1 GCA_009909085.1 Cyanobacteria bacterium GSL.Bin1
GCAACTTCCGCTGGTTAAGTCTAACTATTACTTCAGGTTTAACTCATGAGGGATTAATCATAGTCGTTTAAAGTTTCACTTAGAAGACAGGATCAACAGGACAAAAAACTGAAAACTAAATTTGGTCTAAAGTTAGAAGCCTGTTGGAAAATGTCTCTTTATGATTGTAAATAGGAAGTCTCCTAGAAATTACAATCCTCCATAACTGCGTCAAACGCAATCCAAGGAGAAAATTATGGTTAATCCCGCGCAATCTCCCAGTTTAGACCGAGATTGCACAACCCTATCTCGTCATGTTTTACAAGAACTCCAAAGCTTTTCCCCAGCAGCACAAGATCTAAGTGCTCTTATGAACCGTATCGCCTTGGCAGGTAAACTGATTTCACGGCGACTCAGTCATGCTGGACTGGTGGAAGGCGTCTTAGGCTTTACCGGAGAAACTAACGTCCAAGGGGAATCGGTAAAGCGCATGGATGTTTATGCTAATGATGTGTTTATCTCCGTGTTTAAGCAAAGTGGGCTAGTCTGTCGCCTCGCTTCTGAGGAAATGGATACCCCTTACTATATTCCCGAAAATTGTCCGATTGGACGCTATACCCTACTCTTTGACCCGATTGATGGTTCATCCAACATTGATACCAATCTGAGTGTGGGGTCAATTTTCTCCATCCGACAGCAAGCAGGGGAAGATCTTGATCAAAGTGCCAGTGACCTGTTACAAAACGGACATCAACAAATTGCTGCCGGTTATATCCTATATGGAGCGAGTACAAAACTCGTTTATTCCCTCGGTAATGGCGTACATTCATTCACGCTTGATCCAAGCTTGGGAGAATTTATTCTGGCTGAAGAAAAGATGCAAATCCCGGAAACAGGTGCAATCTATAGCTTGAATGAAGGAAACTTCTGGCAGTGGGAAGAACCCATCCGCGAGTATGTCCGTTATGTCCATCGTCAGCATGGCTATAGCGCTCGTTATGGAGGAGCGTTAGTCGGGGATTTTCATCGCATTCTCCAACAAGGGGGAGTCTTTCTTTATCCCGGAACCGTCAGTAAACCGGAAGGCAAGTTACGGTTATTGTATGAATCAGTTCCGCTTGCCTTTTTAGTTGAACAAGCGGGTGGCAAAGCCAGTACTGGGAGAGAGAACTTAATGGATGTTGTGCCAGAAAAACTTCATGCTCGTTCCCCTTTAATTATTGGTAGTCCGAAAGACGTGGAGTTAGTGGAATCTTTCTATCAAGAATCAGCCACCAGTCCTCAACAACCTGCAATGGCGGATGAATAGAAATGCAGTCGAGAAAACTCATAAGGAGGAATTAACAATCATGACCGCAGCAGAGCAAAATTTAATTCTGCAAATTGAAAAGCAGTATGGTCAAAGCGTCTGGATGGATAACCTCAGTCGGGATATTATCCGTTCTGGTGAATTAAAACGGTTGACCGAAGAACGGGGAATTCACGGGATTACCTCTAACCCGACGATCTTTGAAAAAGCGATCGCGGGAAACCAAATCTACGATGCTGATATCGAAGCTGGCATCAAAGAAGGAAAATCTGTACAAGCGATTTACGAATCTCTGGTATTTGAAGATATCCGAGAAGCTTGTGATATTCTGCGTCCGATTTATGATGAAACCAACGGACTCGATGGCTACATCAGCATCGAAGTGCCGCCCACAATCGCGCAAGATACCGAAACCACCCTCAGCGAAGCCCGCCGCTATTTCAACGAAATCGGTCGGGAAAACGTCATGATTAAAATTCCCGGGACACCGGAAGGGTTACCCGCCGTAGAAGCAGCCATTCGCGACGGCATTAACGTCAACATTACCCTCTTGTTCTCGGTACAAAGCTACATTGATACGGCTTGGGCGTACATTCGCGGACTGGAAAAGCGGGTAGAAGATGGCAATGACATTAGTCAAATTGCCTCGGTTGCCAGTTTCTTCCTCAGTCGGATTGATGTCAAAATTGACCAGATGATCGATGAGAAAGTCAAAGGGGAAGATGAAGAAGCAACGAAAGCGAAATTAGAGGCAATTAAAGGAAAAGTTGCCATTGCCAACGCCAAGATTGCGTATCAAGAATTCAAGAAAATCTTTAGCAGCGATCGCTGGCAAGCACTAGAAGCTAAAGGCGCGCACGTGCAACGTCTCCTCTGGGCAAGTACGGGAACAAAAAATCCCGACTACAGCGACGTCATGTATGTGGATGAATTAATCGGCAACAACACGGTTAATACCATGCCACCAGCAACCATTGAAGCCTGTTCCGATCACTGCCATCCCGGTGATCGGATCGAGACTGACATTGATGAGGCTTACCAACTCATGGAAAACCTCAAAGATCCCGACGTCAATATCGATTTAGACCAAGTCATGGCTGAATTGCTCGAAGAAGGCATCGACAAATTCGTCAAACCTTACGAATCTCTCCTTTCTTCCCTGGAAAATAAAGTGAAGCAACTGGCAGCGGTTTAGATTTCTCATTTGAAAGGGATTGAGTGACAAGGTAGAGACCTCATCCCCTCTCCTTGTCACCCCCTTTTCCCCCTAATATTTATTTCCAAAAATTCATATTAAACTTTTAGCCCAGTATGGTAGCAGTTAAAGAAAATCCCCTTCGCATTGGCTTACAACAAGAACGCATCCCTGAACCTGCCATTATGGTTATTTTTGGCGCGTCAGGAGACTTAACGCAACGGAAACTGGTTCCTGCACTGTACCAAATGAAACAAGAACATCGCCTTCCGGCGGAGTTAACCATTGTCGGTGTCGCCCGTCGCGATTGGAGTCATGACTATTTTCGGGAACAAATGCGGGAAGGGGTCGAAAACTATTCCACTGGCATTGGCAACGAAGAACTCTGGAATGACTTTGCCGAAGGGCTTTATTATTGTTCTGGCAACATGGACCAAGAAGAAAGTTACCAGAAACTGAAAGCCTTTTTAGGAGAATTAGACGGAAAACGAGGCACCAGAGGCAATCGCGTTTTTTATTTGGCGGTTTCTCCCAAATTTTTCCCCGAAGCGATTACTCAGTTAGGGAATGCGGGAATGTTACAAGATCCTAGAAAACACCGCCTCGTCATTGAGAAGCCTTTTGGTAAAGACTTAGCCTCTGCTCGTTCTCTCAACCGGACGGTACAAGAAGTTTGCTATGAAAACCAAGTTTATCGCATCGATCATTACTTGGGAAAAGAAACGGTCCAAAACTTGTTAGTGTTTCGGTTTGCTAATGCAATTTTTGAACCGCTTTGGAATCGTCAGTTTGTGGATCACGTGCAGATTACGGTTGCAGAAACCGTGGGCGTGGAAGACCGTGCCGGTTATTATGAAACCTCGGGCGCATTACGGGATATGGTGCAAAATCACCTCATGCAACTGGTTTCACTCACTGCAATGGAGCCACCAAATTCCCTTGATGCTGACAGCATTCGGACGGAAAAAACCAAGGCGTTAGAGTCATTTTATCTCGCTGATCCCCACAACTTGGATCACTGTGCCATTCGCGGACAATATAGTGCCGGTTGGATGAAAGGAAAGTCAGTGCCTGGATATCGAGAAGAACATGGCGTTGATCCCAATTCCACAACCCCCACCTTTGCTGCGTTAAAATTATACTGCGATAATTGGCGTTGGAAAGGCGTTCCCTTTTATATCCGCACCGGGAAACGGTTACCGAAGAAAATCACTGAAATTGCAATTCAGTTTCGAGAAGTGCCCTTACTGATTTTCCAGTCCGCAGCGCAACAAACAAACCCCAATGTCTTAACGATGCGGATTCAGCCCAATGAAGGGATTTCCTTGCGCTTTGAAGCCAAAATGCCCGGACCGGAACTGAGAACGCGATCCGTGGATATGGACTTTAGTTATGGCTCCTCCTTTGGCATGGCAACTGCTGATGCGTATAATCGCCTCTTATTAGATTGTATGTTAGGGGATCAAACGCTCTTTACCCGATCCGATGAAGTCGAAGCCGCTTGGCGAGTCATTAGCCCCGCTCTACACGCCTGGGATGAAGCGAGCGACCCGACCTTAGTGCCCCAATATGAAGCGGGAACCTGGCAACCCGCCGAAGCAGAAGCGTTAATGAATGCCGATGGTCGCAATTGGCGACGACTGTAACACAATCCTATTTCCGTTGTCCCTGTAATTCGAGGAAAAAATCAGTATGACACAATCTCCACCCCTCCTTTCCCTACAGCATCCCAAAGATGTTTCCCTGGAAGAAATCGAGGCTGAACTCAATCAAATCTGGCAAGCCAATCGCACAGGGGAAGATGGCGCGCTTGCGACACGGGCAACCACGTTTACCATGATCATCTATGAAGCAGAAGGTAAGCCTCAAGAAAATCAGATGGCGCAGGCAATTGCTGCAGCTAATCCCTGTCGGATCATTACCCTCTATCCGCAACCAGGAGAAGATGAAGGGGTTTCCGCACAAGTTTCCGCCTACTGTCCGATTCAAAAGCAAGGAAGTAACAGTTTAGTTTGCTGTGAATACATTAACTTGACAGGAACTCCCAAAGCTTTAGAACGAATTGGGGGCATGATTTCGGCGTTAATGTTGAGTGAACTGCCTAAATTCCTTTGGTGGAAAGCGGTTCCGGCTCCTGAATCTAACCTTTTTCAACGTCTAGCAGACAATAGTGATATTATTATTGTTGATTCGAGTAGTTTTAGTGAACCTGAAGCAGAACTTTACTGCATTGGTCAAGTTCTTGAAGAAGGCATGGTTTTTGCCGACCTGAACTGGCGACGCTTAGCCGCATGGCAAGAATTAACTGCCGAAGCGTTTGATCCGCCAGAACGACGCAGCGCCCTGACAGAAGTGGATCGGGTTACCATTGACTATGAACAAGGAAATCCTGCCCAAGCGTTAATGTTTTTAGGGTGGTTAGCCTCTCGCTTAAAGTGGGATCCCATTGCTTATGAACATGAAGGCGGCGACTATGATATTCGTCGCATCAAGTTTACCAATGATGAACAAAGGGAAGTCGAAGCTGAGTTAGCCGGGATTCCGGTTGAAGCCGGGGATATTCCTGGTGATCTCATTAGTTTACGTCTCAGTTCCACGAACTTAAAAGCTGACTGTTGTACGGTCCTTTGTTCTGAAACCACGGGCTGTATGCGGATGGAAGCCGGGGGTGGCGCTCAATCTTGCCGCATCCAGCAAGTGACTCCGCTGTTTGATCAAAAAACCGAACAACTCTTGACCAAGCAATTGCAACGGTGGGGACGCGAAGTATTGTATGAAGAAAGCATGGCTCGTACTTATGAAATGTTGAAACTACACTCTAATTCTTAACTCCAACGCAAAAATATAACTTGATTACCCCCACCTTGGGGGAATTTTCTTTAAAGTGGCATTCAATCTTAAAAGAAACGGTGATGAAACTCAAAATTAAGCCGGAACACTTTGCAACGATCGCGCTTTTAAATGAAGATAAAGCTCTGGAATTAAACGCTAACCATGAGTTAGAAGTGATGTCGCCAACAGGAGGAACAGCCGGTCGGAAAAACCGTCGTATCACCCAGCAATTAGGAATTTGGACAGATGCGCATGGCGGTGAAAGTTTTGATAGTTCAACCATTTTTATCCTGCCCAATGGCGCACGTCGCTCGCCGGATGCCTCCTGGATTACCCAAGCACGTTGGGATGCCCTCACGCCAGAAGAATAAGATGGCTTTCCGCCCCTCGCGCCCGATTTTGTGGTGGAACTGCCCTCCCCTAGTGATGATCTCAGTTGGTTGCAAGCCAAGATGGAAGAATATAGGGCGAATGGCGTTCGTCTCGGTTGGCTGATTAACCCGCAAGATCAGCAAGTTGAAATTTATCGTCAAGGCTGCGATCGCGAAATACTTGATCAGCCTCAAATAATTAATGGGGAAGATATCCTTCCTCACTTTGAACTATCCTTAGAGAACATTTTTTAAAGATATGATTTATGGCGTTAATTATTGCCGGTGAACGTAGTGGTGTCGGGAAAACAACCATTACCCTTGCTTTGCTTTCTTTTCTAGCGCGTCAACAAGAAAGAGTACAATCCTTTAAAGTGGGACCTGATTATATTGATCCCATGTTTCATACCCAAGTGACCGGACGACCCTGTCGCAATTTAGATCCGGTGTTAACTTCCCCTGACTACGTCCGACATTGCTTTTTCCGCCATTGCCAAGGGATGGACTATGGGATTATTGAAGGAGTCATGGGACTCTTCGATGGGGTCTGTTTAGCGCAACGGAATGATTATGCCTCCACTGCCCACATTGCAGAGATTTTAAACGTGCCAGTACTGTTAGTGATTGATTGCTCTCGTTTATCCGGTTCGGTGGGCGCGATCGCGCAAGGATATGCGAACTTTAACCCTCATCTCAAAATTGCTGGTGTCATTCTGAATCGGGTGGGTAGTGACCGCCATCTCGAATTGTTAAACGTGGCTTTAGACCGCATCAATATCCCCATTTTAGGGGTTTTTCGCCGTCAAGAAAAGATTGCCCTGCGCGATCGACATTTGGGCTTAATTCCCACTAGCGAAGTGGAAACGTTTCCCAAAATTCAAGAACGGTTGGCAACCCTGGCGCAAGACAGTTTCCACTGGGATCAACTCTTACCGTTGTTAGCAGCCCCTCAGACGAACATTGCGCCCCTCTGGGATAATATTCCTCCCCAATCTCCCATTAGAATCGGTATTGCGCGCGATCGCGCCTTTAATTTTTACTATCAAGATAACCTCGATCTTCTCGAACACCTCGGTGCAGAGTTAATTCCTTGGAGTCCACTGCAGGATACAACACTCCCTGATAGTTTAGATCTATTATATTTTGTCGGTGGTTTCCCCGAAGTTTTTGCAGGCGATTTATCACACAATAAAAAAGTGACTTATGATTTAAAAACAACCCTTGCTCAAGGACTGCTAACTTATGCTGAATGTGGTGGTCTGATGTATCTCTCTCAAAGCATTACCGACTTTGAAGGAGTAACCTGGGAAATGGTGGGAATGTTACCCGCAACGGTCATTATGGCTAAACGGTTAACCTTGGGGTATCGCCAAGCGACGCTTTGTTCCCCACAGTCCATCCTCCCACCCAATACCCAACTTTGGGGACATGAATTTCATCGTTCTCAGCTCAAAACCCCTTCATCTTCTCCCCTTTATCAACTTCAAGATTTATACCAAAATCAAAGTCGAGAAGGGTGGAACTTAGGGTCAATTTATGCGTCTTATCTCCATTTACACTGGGGGAATCGACCACAATTTCCCCAAAGATTAATGCAGCTTGGAAAACGGAGAATCTAGATCTTTTATAATCACAAAAAAAACGTTATCTGTTATTAATAATTGATAGGGAGAAAAACACACAATAAATAACGATAACAACTCACGAATAGCAACTTATAGACAGTTAGGTGTGTGATGGAGTCTCAATCTACTCAACAAACAAATATCGATACAACTTGCCAGCCCGATCGTCAACAGCGTCAACCCTTCTATTTCCGCAATCAATTTGAAGGGATCATGACTATGTATAGTGATGTGGAAACGGTAAAAGAATATCTCAATGCTCATCAAGGGTGGTTTGTGCGCTGTGCTCAACCCATGCAAGCAGAACCGATTGGGGAGAATAGTTATGCCTTAACAATTGGTCGGTTTGGGGCATTAGGCTTTCAAGTGGAACCAAAATTAGGCGTGGAGTTACTACCCGAAACAGAGGGCGTTTATCGCATGGAAACGGTTCCTTTGGAAACAGCGGATACGTATTATTTTTACACTGTGGATTATCAAGCAGAACTACAACTGATTGAAAGTACTTCAGCAGCCCGTTCTGATCTTTCTTTACCCGTAACAGGAGTTGAGTGGACGCTTGATTTAGGGGTCACCATTCACTTTCCCCGATTCATCTATCGTTTTTCTAAGCCAATGGTACAAAAAACTGGCGATCGCCTTTTAAAGCAAATTGTTCGCCAAGTGTCTCGTCGTCTCACTTACAAAGTTCAAGTTGATTTCCACACCCGCTATGACTTACCCCTCCCTTCCTAAGCGAAATTTGATAAGATGCTCATGATAAGATTCATTGGAACCAATGCTTTATGATTGAACCTTTACTACTCGGAATTGTCCTCGGTTTAATTTTTGTGACCTTGGCTGGATTATTTTTTGCTGCCTACATGCAGTATCGGCGCACCAGTTAGTCTAAAAGAAGGGGAGATTAGAGGTTACAGAAATCGCCGTAAAGCCCACGTGCTTTTAGCCGTGGGATATAAGGCGGGTTAGTCGAGGGGGTTCAATACCCCTGAGACTGACAAACTTCTAATCATTTCTCTAATAACATCATTTTGACTCCTCTCTGTCAACTCACAGTATTTGGACAAATGATTGTATTCTCGTTCAGATGGTCTAATTGTTAATGTCTTTTTGGTCATGATGAAGTCAGACTGACTACTGTATGCTATCATAGCAGACATGAAGACACTTAAGTTCAAGCTCTACCAACACAAACGAAATCGCTATCTCAAGCGAAAAATCAATTAGGACGAAGTCCGCGCGAAGCATCCCACGTGCTTTTAGCCGTGGGAGTGGATCAAGATTGCAACTGCTACTCTAGAGCCATTTTTTGACGAGACAATCCAACCTGATTTTCTACCTGGGAAAAGCCTTTACATCGGAGATACCTAATCTCTCAGCCAAGTGTTTCTCGATCAAGCCGAAGAGGGAGAGGAAAAGTATGGTATAACTCCCTCAGAGATTTTGCAGCTTATCATCAATATGAAAGGTCAGTTTATTGTTTTTGAAGGGATCGAGGGCGGAGGAAAAACGAGCCAAATTGAAAAAATCCGAGAGTGGCTCCTTGCGGGAGGGTTAGGAAAATCCCTAGCAGTGATACAAACACGGGAACCAGGTGGAACAGCATTAGGTCAGAAGCTGCGATCGCTGCTCCTTAATGACCACGATTGGCATATTGATTACCGTAGTGAGTTATTATTATATGCCGCAGACCGGGCGCAACATGTCAATCAATTTTTGAAACCGCATTTGGAAGCGGGAACGATTATTCTCTGTGATCGTTTTATTGATTCCACCACCGCTTATCAAGGGTATGGGCGAGGCTTAGATTTAGACTTAATTCAACAACTCAATACCATTGCTGCTGACGGTTTGGAAAGTGACTTAACCTTGTGGTTGGATGTCGAGGTGGAAACGGGCTTGGCACGAGTTCAACAGCGAGGAAAACGCGATCGCGTTGAACAAGCCGATATTACCTTTCACCAGCGAGTGAGACAAGGCTATAAGGCGCTCGCTGAACAATTTCCACAACGGATTGTTCCCATCAATGCAAATCAATCGCCGCAACAGGTGCAGACGGCGATTCAAACGGTTCTTCTTAACCATTTCAGCTCTTGAAAAAAAAAGAAGGACGAACTAACTGGCAATTCGCCCCGGCTTAGAAGCAATTAGTCGGTATTAGTTGCTGCCATTGCCGACAAAAGCAAGGGTTAGGCTATCTTGGGCTAAGAAATGATCCAAGTGATAAGCTCTTTCTTCGGTTTCTAGTAAGATTTGCTCATATAAGTAGCGGGTTGCGCGATCGCCGAGGCTTTCTGCTTGTGCTGCTTGCTGACGTACCAGTTGAATTAAAGCTTGTTCGGCACTGAGGTCATGTTCGACCATGGTACGAACCGCATACATTCCATCTGCTTCTGGTTCAAAGCGACACAGTTCCGCTAACTTGCTGAAACTAGCAACAGGAACGCCACCAATGCCATTTAAGCGTTCGGCTAGATCATGCACATGACCTTGCACTTCCCCATAAGATTCTTGGAAAAACTGGTGTAAGGAATAGAATTCAGCGCCCTCAACCACAAAATGATGCTTTTGATATTGGATATAAAGAGCTTGGAAACTGGCAATGGCAATGTTTAATCCTTCACAAACGGGTTCTGTAACGTTTTTTTCTAATAAAACCGGATTGTCTTTTACCTCTCCAAATGCTTGGAGTAAACCTTGTGCAGTAGCCATGGGAATTCCACCTCAGTAATTTTTTTGTTGGTTTTACCGAATATTAGCAAAAAAAAGTACTTATTGACAAATAAGAATTATCCTGTTTTTTTATAATTGAGATTAATTACTATCAGTTAAATTATGACTAATAAATAAACAATTAATAGTTAATTAGTAAAGTAAAAAGGTCGGACATAAATTTGTTGCGCGATCGCGCTAGCCAGTGTGACTTGTTGACCAATCACTTGTACCCGTACAGCACCTCGTTTAGTAGTTCCTAAAACCAGCAAGTAAGTTCCCACGGCAACCCCAGGAATGGGAAAATTAAACTGATTTGGAAGAGCAGCAATTTGAACCCAATTGCCTTCCGTTACTTCGACCAGGGAAAAACTATTGGCAGGAGGAGGGGTTTTCGGTTGATTCAATTGACCGCCTAAATAGCTAAAATGCCAAGGTTTCTGTCGCCGCTGATCGTTTTTTTCATCATGATGATCATGGTGAGCTTGTGAAAAAAAATTAAACGACATTACTATTAATAACTAAACTACAGTTAATTCTTTGGGTAAACTGGCAGATGCCAACATTGATCGAGATAGTGACATAGGGTATCGCGGGAGGCAGAGACGCGCCACATGACATGCCAAAACTGCCAAACTTTTAGTGGGGTTGCCAATTCGACTTCCAAAGGGTGATTGCAACGGCAGTAACAGGGAATATTCAACTCCAACAACCGTTGATATACTTGCCAACGTTCGGTACATTTGCAAGAAATTTGCGTCCTTATTGCTGATGATTCAGAAGAATTATGACTCATAACTTTCAATAAACAAGAAAAATTTGCAATTAGCAACAAAATTTAAGATCACGACTCCCGTCCTCTCGGCTAGCACGAAAACCAAGCTGAGTACCAGGAACTTTGATTGTAGTTGCTAGTTTAGCCTTAAAGATAATAGTTTGCAACTATAATTTTAATTTTTTTCATTATCATCGAACTCAGTCCGACACGGTTCAGATCGTGAAGGAAGATTAAACTCGATGTCTCTTCCTCTGAAAGAGCTTAACGCTTGCCAGATAGATGTTGATTTTGCCAGCAGAGGCAGAGTGCCAAGAGTAATGAAGAAGAGTTGCAATAATTCCGACGATCTGAAACCGAGAAACACTACATCCGTTCTAAAACTTCAATGCCGAGTAATGATAATCCAAGTTTGAGGGTACGGGCCGTTAAATCAGCTAACATCAAGCGAGAACTACGTTTCGGTTCTTCGGCTTGTAAGATCCGACAGCGGTCATAAAATTGGTTGAATTTTTGCGAAAGTTCAAAAAGATATTGACACAGGCGGTTCGGCAATAAATCTTTTTCCACTTCTTTGAGAATATCACTCAGTTGGAGGATATGCTTCGCCAAAACCAGTTCACTCTCATCTTCTAGAGAAAGGTTTTCATTAGTGAGAGTCGTAAAGTCAATATTGCCTTTGCGACTGATTCCTTGTACCCGAACATACGCATAGAGGAGGTAAGGGGCGGTATTGCCTTGTAAGGCAAGCATTTTGTCGTAGCTGAAGACATAGTTACTAGTGCGGTTCCGACTGAGATCCGCATATTTAACCGCGCTGATCCCAACAACACGGGCGGTTTTTTCAATAAAGGCTTCACTTTCGCTGCGTCCTTCTTCGGCAAAGCGTTTTTCTAAATCTTGGCGCGATCGCGCGATCGCTTCATCTAATAAATCTCGCAGGCGAACCGTTTCCCCGGAACGGGTTTTCAGTTTCTTCCCATCTTCTCCCTGTACTAACCCAAAGGGAACATGCACTAACTCCACCGCTTCGGGTACCCAACCCGCCCGTTTTGCCACTTGAAAAACTTGCGCAAAATGATTCGACTGTCCGGCATCTGTGACATAAATAATCCGTTGTGCCCCATCTTCGCGAATACGATAGCGAATCGCAGCTAAATCCGTTGTCGCATAGTTATAGCCGCCATCCGTTTTCTGCACAATTAGAGGTAAGCGTTCCCCAGATTTATTACTAAAGCCTTCGAGAAACACACATTTTGCCCCTTGGTCTTCTTCTACTAAGCCACTTGCCTCCAATTCTTTGACCACATCCGATAAAAAAGGATTATAGAAAGACTCACCGCGTTCGGTTAAGTCCACTCCCAATAAGTCATAGATAACCTGAAATTCCCGTCGCGATTGTTCACAGAGTAATTGCCAAGCTTGAACACTGGTTTTGTCTCCCCGTTGCAGTTTCACCACTTCTTCCCGCGCCGTTTTTTGGAACGCTTCATCCTCATCGAAGCGTTTTTTGGCTTCCCGATAGAGAGAGACTAAATCCCCGATTGCAAGGGCATCCGCTTTCGTTAACGCCTCAGGATAGGCTTCTCGTAAGTAGGCAATTAACATCCCAAATTGAGTTCCCCAGTCACCGACATGGTTGAGGCGTAAAACATCGTGACCGCGAAACTCCAAAATGCGGGCAATACAATCCCCAATAATCGTAGAACGCAAGTGTCCCACGTGCATTTCTTTAGCAATGTTGGGACTGGAAAAGTCTACAATTACCCGTTGTGGGGTTTCTGCTTTTTCTGCACCCAATTGGCTGTCTTGGGCGATGGTTTGGAGAAGAGTTTGTAAAGCGGTCGGTTTCAGCCTTAAATTAATAAAACCCGGTCCCGCAATTTCAGGGGGATCACATAAGGCAGAAACATCCAGATGATCGATAATTTGCTGGGCAGTCTCTCTCGGCTTTTGTTTTAATTGTTTCCCCAGAGATAGGGCAACATTCGATTGATAATCGCCAAACTCGGGTTTTGCCGCCGGTACCACTAAAGGATCGGTGTCTGCATACTCATTTCCAAAGGCGCTAACAAGGGCGTGGGAAAACGATTGTCGCAGTTGCTCAAGTAAAGAATACATAATAACAGTTCATTTTATCGGGTTTTTGATCAGTGAATTGAGGAGTGATCAAATAACTAATGACTAATAACTAATGACCAATGACTAATAACTAATCCCCCTCCAATTGCCCTCATGATTCTACTACATCAGGCGGTGACAACCAGCGAGTTAGCTTCCGCTTGAAAGCCTTGGGCTTTTAATTGCTGAGAAACCAGACTGGCATCTTTGACCCAATATTGTTGCCCAAACCGAACCAGTTGCTGTTGATTGCCCACTTTAATTCTGCCAATGACGGGCACTTTCGCTTCATTCTTTTTGCCAGCAAATTGTTTTAAGGTTTGCTGTAATTTTTCTTGGTGAGCGCGATCGCGCGCTTGGTCTAAACTAAAATCAACCATGACCATTTTCACTTGTTCGATGGGTTCAGCATCTTCAATAATCATCTGTAAACGATCATCTTTTTGGTCAATTTTTCCCCACACGATCAACCGCGCATCTTCTTCTAAATAGGCACTCACTCGTTCGTAAGAACTCGGGAAAATTACCCCTTCCATTTGTCCGGATATATCTTCCATTTGTACAAATGCCATCGGATCATTGTTCCGGGTCATAATTTTCTTCACTTCAGTGAGTAAAATAATGGCACTGACCGGCTTTTTCTTGGGAAGATTGTCTTTATCCCCTAACATCACTGCCGACAGCATGGCACTCGCGGGTTTTGTTGCCTTTAAGGGATGATCGGAGACATAAAAGCCTAATAAATCTTTTTCGTGTTTCAGCTTATCGGTGGCACTAAAATCTTCTACCGGTGAGGCAGTAGGGACATCTTTATAGTTTGGCTGATCATTATTATTGTCTTTGCCGCTATTCAAGGAATCAAAGAGGTTGGTTTGTCCACTGGCTTGATCTTTTGCGCGACTTTGCGCCCAACTTAAAACCGGTTCTAAATCATGTAAAAGTTGATTGCGATTTGAGTTGATGGTGTCAAACGCGCCACAATAAATTAATGCTTCTAAAGCGCGGCGGTTCACCGTATGGAGGTCAACTCGGGCACACAAGTCCGCTAAGGAGGTAAACTGACCCCCTGCTTGGTCTCTTGCGTTTAAGATATTTTCAATTGCCCCTTGTCCTAGGTTTCTGACCGCCGATAAACCAAAGAGAATATTATCATGATCGGGGGTAAAATCAATTTGTGAACGATTAATATCTGGCGGTTCCACCTCAATATTCATCCGCCGACAGGTATCAATATATTTCTCGACTTTGTCGGTATTGTTGCTGCTGGCTGTGAGGAGGGCAGCCATATATTCGACTGGGTAGTTTGCTTTCAGATAAGCGGTTTGATAGGTAACATAAGCGTAAGCCGTAGAGTGCGATTTGTTAAAACAATTGGACGCCACACAGCCATTAGCTAAGAGAAAATTATGATCTTTCTCCACGCCAAGATCATAAACGTTTTGTGTTCCTAGCGATTGACGATTGATAATTTTAACCATAGTAATTTGTTCTTAATTTAAATTTCTCAATTGTTTTTTTTCAGGATACAACTTGCACCAAGCACTGTGAATCTTTGCTCGCCAAACAGAGTGGAACGCTGGCGAGACTTGCGCAGAAGTAAAGTCTCAGTTTGAGATAGACTGACATATAGTGCGTTAAAGACAATTAATATAATGAGTTTTAACTTTCGCTTCGGAATTGTGAGTGATCTCCATATTGCCGTCGAAGAAACCATTTTCTACCACCCGAAACGATTCCATTTGGTTGAAGTTAGCATTCCCAGTTTCAAACAAGTCATTGAGCACTTCAAAACCTTGGATCTTGACGTTCTCTTACTTCCGGGAGATTTAACCCAAGATGGTGAACCCGCAAATCATCAGTGGCTATCAGACTATTTGCAGACGCTTCCCTTCCCTGTTTATGTCATTCCGGGCAATCATGATATTCCCACTGTCTCCGGTGAGAACCCTGGTAAAAATCCTGCTATTCCCTATGAAAAATTCCCTGATTATTACTCCCATTGTGGTTATGAAAACACGGAAAAACTATATTATACTACTGAGTTACATCCTGGCGTGCAACTCGTTGCACTGAACTCTAATATTTTTGATGAACATGGCCAGCAACTCGGTTGTTTGGATGAAGAACAATTACAGTGGCTGGAACGCTTATTGCCAACCTTGCAAGATCAATTAGTGTTGGTCATGGTTCACCATAATGTCATTGAACATTTTCCTGGACAAGCGGATCATACCCTTTCTAGTCGGTATATGCTAGATAATGCACCGCGTTTAAAAGAATTGCTTAATGCCTATGGGGTACGCTTCATATTTACGGGTCATCTTCATATTCAAGACATTGCCAAAGAAGGAAATTTGTACGAGATTACAACTGGTTCTTTAGTCAGTTATCCTCATCCTTATCGCATCGTTGAAGTTAAGGGTGAATCCCAAAGCAAAATGCACATTGATATTCAATCCCATTGGGTAACAAAAGTTCCAGGTTGGAACGATTTACTCCATTTTTCTAGAGAGTGGATGGGAGATCGCGCCGATCCATTTATGATGAAATTACTGACCCAAGCTCCCTTAAATCTTTCTGCAGAAGAAGCAAAAAAATTCGTTCCTGATTTGCGATATTTTTGGGCGGATATTGCTCAGGGAGATGCCGCCTTTTCTTTCCCTCATTTTCCACCGCAAGTCAGAGCATTTTTTGAAAAATTTAGTGAACAGGAAAAACTAAACGTTCATCAGATTAGCGATAACCATACTCGATTACACTAATCAACAACCTCAGTAACAAGCTGAATGAGCTGATTGGAAGTAGCTTGCTTATCTAAGCAGAACCGAAATGGCAAGAGTTTTGCCAACTTGCCAATCAGCCCCAATCTGAATTTGAATTGGGTGCAGTCGATAGGGGAAAGCAGCAGTTTGAAGCCATGCTCAGACACCTGCACAGTCCGAGCAATTCCCACGGTGAAATGCGCTTGACAATATTATTTTAGGTTAGGCTTTCTCCAAAGCGTTCCCCATAACACACTCGTTCCAAATTAAAGCGTCCGCCATACTTTTTAATCGGTTCATCGGCATAACCCAGGGGCAATAAGCAACACACATCAACCTCGGTTGGAATATTAAACGCTGCTTTGACTTGGGCGGTATCAAACCCTTCCATCGGACAAGAATCGACACCAAAGGCTTTGGCAACAATCATCAAGTGAGCTACAGCTAACATGGTGTGACGATTGGTCCATGCTTCGATCGATTCAAAACACGGTTGATATTCAAATAGCTGAGGAATCGCCCCACGCATAAAATCGGCATACTTTTCATTCACTCCTCCCGCTTCGATACCCAGTTGGATGACTTCTTCGATATACTCGGTTTGATTAACCGCGCGATCGCCGCAACAGATAAGGACAACGGGGGCTTGCGCAACTTGAGCTTGATTAAAAGCACAAGATTGCAATCGCTCTTTGTTTGCTTGGTCTTTGACAAGAATAAACCGCCAAGGTTGTAAATTATAGTCATTCCAATTGATTTCCGTACAGCAGAGTTAAAGGCATGTTCTGTATTTGCCCCTCATTGATTGTATGGTTCTTACTTGGAATCACTATATAACCCGAAGGAGACTGTAAGCCCAACTCGAAAATTGCTTTGAGAATGTCATCGGGAATGGGGTCAGGACGAAAAGCACGGACAGCACGGCGAGTTTGAATCGCTTCGGTTAGACTAAGCTGGGGTTGATTGTCACTCATGATGAAAAACTCCTAATATCTGTTTACGGTTGGGAGACTCATTGGAATGGCTGAGGGGATCAGCCCAAATCAAATAGTAAGATTTCTGTATTGTCGCTCGTGGCAATCAGTTCAATGTCTGTTTCTTGGGTAATACCAGCACCATCACCGGCTTGCAAGGTTTGACCGTTAACTTCCACTGACCCTCTCGCAATTTGAATCCAGATTGAACGATTATTGTTCGTAGGATGGTTAACGCGATTCCCCTCATTCAAAACGGCAACATAAAGATAGGCATCCTGATGAATCTTGACGGAATTATCTCTACCATCCGGAGAAGCCACCAGTTTTAAATTGCCTTGTTTCTGAGACAGAGGAAAGTGTTTTTGTTCATAACTGGGTTCAATGCCCACTTGATCGGGAATAATCCAAATTTGGAGCAAATGAACCGGTTCTGTATCAGAGGCATTAAACTCGCTATGCGCAATTCCTGTCCCGGCAGACATCCGCTGCACATCTCCGGGGCGAATTACAGAACCATTGCCAATACTGTCTTTATGTTCTAATGCTCCTTCTAAAACGTAGGAGATAATTTCCATATCTCTGTGGCTGTGAGTGGCAAACCCTTGATCGGGTTGTACTCGGTCTTCATTAATTACTCGGAGATTACCAAATCCCATCTGTTCGGGGTCGTAATATCGACCGAAGGAAAACGTATGTTTACTGTCAAGCCAGCCAAAATTGGCTGTTCCTCTTGCCTCAGTCGGGCGAACTGCAATCATGATTTTGACCTCCTCGTTTTCAGAGTCATTCAGTTGTTAATTATTATTATGATTTGTTTTCTATAAAATGACAATATGATATTATATAGACATATTGTCTTTATTTAGTTGACAATTAGGGTTGATGGATAAATTTGAAAGTATGCGTGCCTTTACGCAAGTCGTCCAAGAGGGAGGCTTTGCTGCTGCAGCGAGGAAAATGGACTTATCGCGTTCCGCAGTGAACAAACTGGTTCTCAATTTAGAAGATCACTTAGGAGTGCAACTCCTGTATCGCACCACGCGCCAAGTTACCCCAACAGATACCGGTCGCGCTTTTTACGAACGCTGTCTTGATCTTCTCGGTAGTGTCGAAGAAGCCGAGTTAGCCGTTTCTCAGCAAAGTCAGCAACCCATTGGTAATCTTAAAGTCAATGCTCCTATGTCTTTTGGGATGTCTTTTCTCGGCAAACACATTGCTGAGTTTATGACTCGCTATCCAGCGATTAAAATTCAGTTGACTCTAGAAGACCGTTTAATTGACCCGATTGATGAAGGGTATGACTTAGTAATCCGAATTGGTCAACCGCCTAAATCTCCCAGTTTAGTCACGCATCCGATTACAATTATTCCTCGCGTGATTTGTGCGGCTCCCAGTTACTTAGAACAACATGGCATTCCTCAAACGCCTCAAGACTTAAAAAACCATTCTTGTTTACACTATGGCTATTTAACTACAGGCTCTCAATGGCAATTTAAGAATCAAGAAAAAGAGAAAAAAGTTGCGATTGATGGTGTTTTTTGTTCCAATAATGGAGAAGTTTTAAGAGATGTTGCTGTGAAAGGGTTAGGGATTGTTTTTCTGCCCCAGTTTATTGTTAAACAGGAGTTACACCGTGGCGATTTAGAGATGATTTTACCCAATTATCAATTACCAGAATTAAAATTATGTGTGATCTATCCTGTTAATCGTCATCTCACAAGTAAAGTTCAGTTATTTACTCAATTTCTTCAAGAATCTTTTGCTTGAAGGGTTTCCAGTTTCAGTAGATCAAAAACCTTGGGAAGAAAGGCGCGATCACGCTCTTCAATTCGTTACCCAAGATCATTGAGCCAGCCCAGTGGGACATGTCGTAAGTAAATCGAATTATCTATTTAAGTAGCTAGGGCTTGAAAAACGCAACTAGATGAAGTTTAATAAAGGAATCTAGTTCAATACACCAAAGATCTGCTTATGGGGGCACGCTTACGGGTTTTTCTCAATGCCGAAGAAAATCGCACCTTATTTGAGCTTCGCACTGCCAAAACGGTTCCTCAGCGAGCCAAAGATCGCTCCGCAGTGATTCGTTTAAGCCATCAAGGGATGTACGTCGAGAAAATAGCATCTTTCTTCAACTGGAATGTCCGAACGGTCCGTGAAACCATTCATCGATGGCAACAGCAGGGATTAGGAGGGCTATGGGATGCTCCTGGCCCGGGCGCTCAAAAACGCTGGCACTCTTGTGATTTGGAAGCGCTCGAATTTTGCCTGCGGCAAGAGCAACGCACTTATAACAGCCAACAACTTGCCCAAAAATTGAAAAATGAACGCAATGTTGAGTTGAGTCCCGATCACCTCAGACGAGTCCTCAAAAAAAGGGGGTAATTTGGAAACGTACTCGTCACAGTCACCGAGGCCAACAAGATCCAGTGGAAAAAGCGGTCAAACTTTCTGAACTGGAAATGTTGCAATGCTCAGCAGCAATCGGGGAAATTGATCTGTTTTACTTGGATGAATCAGGCTTTTCTCTATGGATGCCCACCTCATACAGCTATTTCTTTTCCGGGGAACAGAAACGACTTGAACCAACCAAGTACAAAGGAAGGCGACTCAGTATCTTGGGACTGATTCAACCTTTGCGGAACTTGATCTATGGATTGGCTGTGGGCAGCTTCAATGCAGATGCCTAGATCATGATGATGGATGAGCAAGCAGGCTCGTCAAGCCCAAGAAGAGTTTGAGCAAACCGGTCGGTTCAGGGTAATTGTTCAAGACAATGGTCCAGTTCATACCAGCAAAAAAGTCAAAGCCAAATGGAAGGAGTGGGAATCTTTGGGACTCTACATTTTCTTTTTACCCAAATACTGTTCAGAGCTCAATCCTATTGAAACCGAATGGCATCAACTCAAAACCCATGAACTAAGGGGTCAAATGGGCAGAAGATGAGCTAGAGCTGGCTTATGCCGTTATTGATGGAATTCAAGCTAGGGCTGAGTCAAGAGGAGATCAGGTAGAAAGATTCAGATTTCCTTCCAATTTAGTTCCTTCATCATCTGTTACATAACTCAGTTTTTCTACCCTTGCCTACTTAGTTAATGATTTAAAAAACTCTATTTGGAGGATAAAGAATTTCTAAACTTTAAATAATTTCCCAACCTGTTGGTTGTCTGAGCGCATTCTTAATCATACTCTAATTCAGCAACGCCAGATTTTGAATATCGACAATCGGAGTTGGGCACAGAACTTAATTACAGCTAGTTTTTTGCATCAGACTCAGTTCTGTTTTGATCAGAATAGCCTCTGCTTTCTCAAAGGTCGATATAGAAATTTTAGGGAGATGGAATGAGGCGAAACTTAACTTTTCTACAACTGAATAATTGAGTTTAAACTAAAGTCATCTTGGACATCGGTTTGCTTTCCCTTCCTTTGCTTTAAGAATTAGCGGTTTGGAAAACTGAAACGCCTAACGAACAATCCATCGCAAGCAAAAAACGAGCAATGGCAAGTCCATAACTTTTCTGCATCGACAAGCCTTGTCATAACGTTTTATAACACAAACAGTTATTCTTGTTAGAGCCGTGCAAAAGCTGATCACAGATTACGAATATCAAGTGGGGGGTCGCCTTCCCGTTGATGCCCCGACCTACGTTGTCCGTCAGGCGGATGCAGAACTGTATCAGGCACTCAAGGCTGGCGAGTTTTGCTATGTCCTCAATTGTCGCCAAATGGGAAAATCAAGCTTGCGCGTGCAAGTCACCCAGCAGTTACAAGCCGAAGGCATTGCTTGTGCAACCGTCGATCTCTCCGGGATTGGCACCCATAATATTACGCCTGAACAGTGGTATGCCGATATTATTATGCGGTTAGTGCGCAGTTTTAGACTTTCACCTGGGTTTAATGTCCGGCAATGGTTAGCCCAAAGAAGTGACTTGTCAGCAGTCTCTCGCTTGGGAGAGTTTCTACAAGAAGTGTTGCCAGAATTGGTAACTCAACCGCTAGTCATTTTCTTTGATGAAATTGATAGTATCCTCAGTTTAGGATTCAATACCGATGACTTTTTTGCCCTGATTCGTTCCTGTCATGAATGTCAGCAGCTAACGTTTGCCTTACTCGGGGTTGCGACGCCATCGGATTTAATTGTGGATAAAGGGCGAACGCCCTTTAATATTGGTCGCGCCATTGAACTGACTGGCTTTAGTTTAGAAGAAGTGCAACCCTTAGAGCAAGGCTTCCTGCATACTACAGCCCAGCCGGAGGTTATTTTACAAGAAATTATTTATTGGACGGGGGGACAACCGTTTTTAACGCAGAAACTCTGTCGTTTAGTGGCGCAGGCGTTAACAACTCATAATCAGGAACAAGAAACGGATAGTAATGAATTAATTTGGATCCAACCCCAAACCTTAATCAATTGCGTTGCGAGTGTTGTACAAGAGCAAATTTTGGAGAACTGGGCATCTCAAGACGAACCCCCTCATTTAAGAACCATACGCGATCGCGTTCTCCGCAGTGAACAACGCGCCAGTCGTCTCCTCGGACTCTATTTCCAAATTTTACAAGGGGCAAGAATCCCTGCTGACGATTCTCCGGAAGTGATTGAACTCCTTCTTTCGGGATTAGTGGTGAAAAAACAGGGTTACTTACAGGTTTATAATCCCATTTACCAAGCCGTCTTTAACCAAGCCTGGGTGGAAAAGCAACTGAACCGCTTACGCCCTTATGCGCATTTACTCAATGCCTGGATTGCCTCAAATTATCAAGATGACAATGCGCTTCTCCGTGGACAAGCCCTGCAGCAAGCCCAAAGCTGGGCACAAGGGAAAGTCTTAAGCAATCAAGACTATCGCTTTCTGGCAGCCAGTGAAGCCTTAGAGAAACGAGAAGTCGAAAACCAACTCCTGGCTTCTGAACAAGCCAATGAGGTTCTCAGTACCGCACAACAACGGGCAAAACAAACCATTCAACGGGGCTTAATTGGACTCTCCCTGGTTTCTGTCATTGCCGTCAGTTTATTAGGCGTTTCGGGATGGCAAACCTGGCGTACAGCGCAACAAAAACGGCAAGTTGCCCTCGGTGAAATCAAAACCCTGACCCTGGCTTCGGAAACGGCGTTTGAATCGCAACAAATTTTAGAAGCCCTCCTCGAAAGCCTCAAAGCCGGATTTAAGCTATATGAGTTAGGCTGGGAAGATGCGAATCCCGAAATTAAAGCTCGTTTAGAAAAAGCCCTGCGCCAGTCTTTGTATTGGGGACGAGAACGGAATCGTTTACTGGGTCATCGCGATACGGTCACTCGCGTCAAATTTAGTCCCGATGGTCAAACCCTCGTCAGTGCCAGTTGGGATAAAACCATTAAAATTTGGCAACGGGATGGCACGTTATTGCACACCCTAATGGGTCATGATGATGCCATTTGGAGTGTTAATTATAGTCCCGATGGTCAGTATTTAGTCAGTGCCAGTCGAGATAAAACGGTTAAAGTGTGGCGCGTGGCAAATGGGAAAGAAGTCCTCACGCTAGTAGGGCATGAGGATTGGGTGGCTTGCGTCTCATTTAGCCCGGATGGTCAAACCATTGCCTCAATGGGTTGGGATGGCACGCTGAAGCTGTGGAATCGGGAGGGAGAAGCACTCAATTCCTTTAATACCCATGAAGCGGGTGTGGTTGCCATTAGCTTTAGTCGGGATGGAGAGAAACTGCTGAGTGCTAGCCATGATGGGACAGCCAAACTTTGGGACTTACAAGGAAACTTGCTACAGACTTTTACTGGACATGACAGTTGGGTCATGTATGCCACGTTTAGTCCGGATGGGGAAAGGGTGGCGACAGCCAGTCGAGATGGCACAGCCAAACTCTGGGATTTAGCAGGCAATGAATTAAAGACCCTACGAGGGCATCAAGATACCGTCACGGGTGTAGTTTTCAGTCCCAGCAGCGATCGCGTTGCCACAACCAGTTGGGATCGCACCATTCGTCTCTGGAACCGCCAAGGGGAAGAATTACAAGTTTTACGGGGTCATACCAATGCGGTAACGGCTGTTCACTTTAGTCCGGATCGTCAGATTTTGGCATCTGGGGGAGAAAATACCACGGTTAGGCTATGGAATTTAGTCGGTGCGGATCTACACGCCAAAGTGATGGATCGGGCGAGGCATTGGAACGTGACTGAGGATGAACCGGTTGGAGACATTACCTTCAGTCCCGATGGTCAACTCATTGGTACCACAGGACGTTATATGACCGCGCAATTGTGGAATCAACAAGGAGAACAACAGGTGACCTTCCAAGGTCATGGGGATACGGTAAGAAGCCTTGAATTTAGTCCCGATGGTCAGCAAGTGCTTACGGCAAGTCGCGATAAGACCGTAAAACTCTGGAATTTAACCGGAGATCGCTTAGCCACCTTCGACGGACACGAAGCAGATGTGAAAATGGCAACCTTCAGTCCTGATGGTCAATTCATTGCCAGTGCCAGTTGGGACACAACGGCAAAAATTTGGAATATAGCAGGGGAAGAATTAGTCACGTTGCGCGGACACCGTTCCGGGTTAAGGAGTGTCCGTTTCAACCCCAGCAGCGATCGCGTTTTGACAGCCAGTGAAGATGGGACTGCGAAAATCTGGACGCTACAGGGTCAAGCCCTGATCACCTTACAAGGACATGAAGCAGGGATTTTAGATGCAGATTGGAGTCCGGAGGGTGATTTAATTGCGACGGCGAGTAAAGATGGGACAATCAAACTTTGGGATCGCAACGGTCAAGAACGTCTCACTTTACGAGGACATGATGCTGCCGTCAATGCAGTGATTTTCAGTCGGGATGGTCAAACCATTGCCACGGCTAGCGAAGATATGACGATCAAATTGTGGCGTCGAGAGGGTGAATTACTGCAAACCCTGGGCGGCATGGATGCCGGAGTGAAAAGCCTCAGTTTTAGTCCCGATAGTCAGGTTTTAAGTTCTTCTGATACCGCAGGGAATGTTGTGTTGTGGGATTTAAACTTTGATTTAACCCCAGAAAAACTCTTAAAAGAAGGGTGTATTTGTCTGCAAGATTATCTAAAAACCAGTACTGAGGTTAGTGCAACGGATCGACAACTCTGCGATCGCATTGATGAAATGAGGTTTTGAACAATTCTCTGTCTCGCTGCTCTTGCAATTGCTCAGAAAGTAAGTTATATTTAGAGACCGTGAACTTCGGGGCGTAGCGCAGCTTGGTAGCGCACCACTTTGGGGTAGTGGGGGTCGTGGGTTCAAATCCCGCCGCTCCGATTCTTAATAAAAAAATGGGTGGCATCAGGTTAAATCGAACCCCAAATCATTATGAAATTCATACCATTTCCCCTCTTTAAAGCAAAAAGGGGGTTTTTTATTAATTCTGGTCATTTCCTTCACTTGCCGGCGATTTCATGTATCGACAGCCAGAGGTGCAAGTTTCTTGAATTTCTACCGCATATAAATTAGGCAGCCCTGCTGCTTCTAATTGCTCAAAAATCCACTTCGCAATTTCTTCACTGGTGGGATTGAGCAAACCCGTTGTTTCATTTAAAAAATAATGATCTAAGTAATTATCGAGTAAAGGCTGGATATACTTTTTAATATCGCCATAGTCCATCAACATCCCTTGTTTGGGACCGTCTTGGATCAGATGTTGCCCTTTAACATAGATTTTACCTACCCAGCTATGTCCATGAAGACGGCGACATTTGCCATCATGATGAAACAGCTGATGGGCAGCTTCAAAAGAGAACTCTTTGTAAATAATCCACTGATCCATCCTTGATTGATTGTTCTCATCCTTCACAGTTTTCAGTATAGTGAATTCATAGTGAATTCAGTGGCAAGCAGTGTGTCTGTCCAGAAACTCGACATTTCACCTGTTGATGGCTTTTTAGGGGGAGTGGGGGATCAATCAAAACTGACAGACTAGTAGCAGGCAGTATCAAGCGCGATCGCGATCTCTAAGCTTAATCTTAGTCAAACCTAACTCTGTTCTGACTCACTGGGAAGGTATAAAAGCGCTGATTGGGACGTCTCATCGAAATCGACCCAAATCTGAATCGGTAATGCTTCTGCTTCGACCCCTTCATGGGGAATGGAAAGTCCAACAAAACGTTCCCCATCTTCGGCTTGACGTCCCATCAGTTGCAAAGAGGTTTCTTGGATTTCCCATAATTGGAGAGGACGAGTAAAGTCCCAATTTTTCATCAAGCGCTGTTGATTCGGTCGTTTGATAAAATTCCTTAATTCCTCCATCCCGTCTTCTGGAGATAAGAATAAGTAGGGCTGGGCTGCAACAATTAAGCTAATGAGTTCCTCAAGTTGTTCATCATTTTCTTTCAATTGCAAAACGCCTTGAGTGCCTTCGACTTTAATTTCTGGTAATTCCATTACTGGTTTCTTCTGTCACTAGTGCTGATCGTACCACGGTGCCCAATGGAAGTTATTCTCCCTGTTCTCCCTGTGCTAGGTTTGCCTGCTTAAAACCCACCCGATTGAGTGTGAAGGAACGTTAAAATTTAATAACGAGCCTTATCTTCAGATGCACCCATGATCCTGGTTATTGATAACTACGATAGTTTTACTTACAATCTTGTTCAGTATTTAGGAGAACTCGGCAGAGACGTTCCTGTTGCCAAAGAGATCCAAGTTTATCGCAATGACGAAATTGACCTCAGCGCGATCGCGCAACTCAATCCTACTGGGATTGTCATTTCCCCTGGACCCGGACGACCGGATGACGCTGGCATTTCTCTCGAATTAATCCGCCAATTTGCGCCTACCATTCCTATTCTTGGGGTTTGTCTCGGTCATCAGTGTATTGGACAAGTGTATGGCGGAACTGTCACCAATGCGGGAGAGTTGATGCACGGCAAAACTTCTCCCATTTATCACACTGGAAAAGGGGTCTTTGCGGAACTGGAGAATCCTTTTACCGCAACCCGCTACCACAGTTTAGTTATTGCTCAAGATTCGCTGCCTGAAGTCTTAGAACTCACGGCTTGGGTCGAAGATGGCACAATTATGGGCGTGCGTCACCGGGACTACCCGCATTTACAGGGCGTGCAATTCCACCCCGAAAGCATTTTAACGGAAGCCGGAAAGCAACTCTTGCAGAATTTCCTGGTATCCTTAACTGAGCCCAGTGTTAAGGTAGCTTAGGTGTGATGATGAAGCGAAGACAAGTCATTCAATATATTGGTTTAGGCGCATTAGCAACTGTGGGGACTATGGTTCTGTCTCCACAGAGTTACCAAGCCCAAACCTCTCCTCAAGTCCAGATTCAATGGTTAGGACATACAGCCTTTTTGTTTAGTAATAACGATCTTCGGGTTTTAGTGAATCCCTTCAAACCCATTGGTTGCACCGCCGGTTATGCCGCACCAGAAGTCAATGCGGATTTAGTGATGATTAGTAGCCAGCTATTTGACGAAGGAGGGGGAGTTGCTAACTTACCCAATAATCCACGAGTCCTCTTTGAACCGGGGATATATGAGTTTCAAGGCAAACAAGTGCAAGGGATTAGTATGCCTCATGACCGCGAAGGCGGACGCCGCTTTGGCACGAATATTGCTTGGTTATGGGAACAAGGAGGATTGAAAATTCTTCACCTTGGTGGCGCCGCAGCCCCACTAGAATTTGACCAGAAAGTCCTGATTGGGAGGCCAGATGTGGTCATACTTCCAGTGGGGGGAGGACCCAAAGCTTATACCCCTGAACTCGCCAAACAAGCCATTGAAACCTTACAGCCGAAACTGGTGATTCCCAGTCATTATCGCACTGCTGCTGCTGATGAGGATGCCTGTGATTTAGTGGGAATTGAAGAATTTACCCAATTACTGGAACCGGGTTCTGTTGAAACGCTAAATAGTAATCAAATGACTTTAACGCCAAATTCTTTACCGGAACAAATGCAAGTGAAGATTATGAGTAGTGATGGATTAATTGTTCAAGGTTAGTCATTGGTCATTAGTCATTAGTCATTGGTCATTAGTCATTTGTTATTGGTCATTAGTTACTCAAGGTAATAACGAATCACAAATTATGTCTATATCAAAAGCAGAATATCAACAACGTCGTGAAACGTTAATAGAAAAAATCGGTCAAGGAACTGCGATTTTTCGCAGTGCTCCCATGGCGGTGATGCATAATGATGTTGAGTATCGGTTTCGTCAAGATAGTGACTTTTATTATTTAACGGGGTTTGATGAAGAAGAAGCGGTTTTAGTCCTCGCCCCCCATCATGAAGAACATCAATTTGTTTTATTTGTGCAACCGAAAGATTTAGAAAAAGAAACGTGGACTGGTTATCGGGTTGGGGTGGAAGCCGCGAAAGAAAAGTTTGGTGCCGATGAAGCGTATCCGATTAACGAATTAGACGAAAAATTGCCGCAGTATTTAGAAAAAGCCGATTGTATTTATTATCATTTTGGACGGGATGAAGCGTTTAATGACACGGTTTTAAACCACTGGCGAAAACTGGTGCGACAGTATCAGAAAAAAGGGATTGCCCCGGGCGCGATCGCGGAAAGTAATTTTATTTTACATCCCTTACGGCAAGTGAAAAGTGCTGAAGAACTTGCCCTCATTCGCAAAGCGGTCGATATTGGTGCTGAAGCCCATAACCAAGCATTTCAAATGGCAAAGCCTGGGGTTTACGAATACGAAATTCAAGCCGAAATCGAATATATTTTTAGTAAAAAAGGCGCGATGTCTCCGGCTTACCCGAGTATTGTTGCCTCAGGAGAAAATGCTTGCATTCTCCACTACATTGAAAATAGTAAACAACTGCAAGAAAACGATTTACTCTTGATTGATGCGGGGTGTTGTTATGATTATTACAACTCCGATATTACTCGCACATTCCCGGTTAATGGCAAGTTTACGGGGGAACAAAAAGCGATTTACGAAATTGTTTTAGAAGCGCAATTAAAAGCAATTGAACAAGTCCAACCGGGGAATCCTTATAATCAATTTCACGATACAGCCCTCCGCGTTTTAGTGGAAGGCTTAATTGATTTAGGAATTCTACAAGGAGACATCGAAGAGATTATTAAAGAAGAAAAATATAAGCCGTATTATATGCATAAAACCGGACATTGGTTAGGGATTGATGTTCATGATGTGGGCGGCTACAAACTGGGAGAAGAACACTGGCAAACCCTACAACCGGGCAATATTTTAACCGTTGAACCGGGGCTTTATCTCTCCCCTCATGCCAAACCGGCGGAAGGACAACCCGAACTTCCCGAACGCTGGCATGGCATTGGCATCAGAATTGAAGATGATGTCCTCGTGACCACAGAAGGCAATGAAGTTTTGAGTGCAGCGGTTCCTAAGTCTATCGCAGAGATGGAAGGCAAGCGTTAGTCATTGGATAAGGGAGACAAGGAGACAAGGGAGACAAGGGAGAAGATTTGATCTGAAATGGGTCAATTTTGGCGACGGATTGATTCCCTTCCTAGAAAATTGATCGCCCACTGCGAATGACCAAGGACAAAGAACAAAGGACAAATCACCAATGACTGCGACAACCCGTTCTATTCCTGAACAAGCCCTTTCTCTGGTAGAAGACATTATTCAAAAATCGCAAGCGGAAGGGGTATTCATTGCTATTACCGCAGAAGAGTCTGCCTTGAGTCGGTTTAGCGAGAATCAAATCACCCAAAATCTGAATCAAACTCAGGTTAAAGTCACGATTACTAGCTACTACGGAAAACAAAGTGCGTCGGCTGCTACCACAGAGTTAGATCCGGTGGCGATTCAAGAAACCCTTGATCGGTCTCAGATGTTAGCCCAAGTTGCCCCGGAAGATCCAGAATGGGTGGGACTTTTACCGCCTCAAAGTTATGAGTCTCGCCAACCGGCTTATGATGAAGCAACAGCGAATTTTTCACCCTTGGAACGGGGAGAGATCATTCAACAAGTCACTCAACAGTGTCAACAGCAAGGCGTTGAGGGGTCGGGAACGCTGAGTAGTCGGGTAAAGTGGCAAGCAATTGGGAATTCCGAAGGATTACGCGCTTGTGAAGCGGGAACCGATGCGAATTTTAGTTTGACCGCCCGTGTCGAGAGTGGATCGAGTTGGCATCAACGGAGTAGTTATGCCCTCAATCAGTTGCCCTTTCAGGAAATTACCAAAAAAGTAATTGATCGCGCGATCGCGTCCCAACAACCGCAAGCGATTGAACCAGGATCGTATCCTGTCATTTTTGACCCAGCAGCCTTTGCAGATATTTTACCCTGGGTGATTTGGAATTTAGACGCCCGCGCCGCTGACGAAGGACGGTCTTTTATGTCGTCTCCAGACGGGGGAAATCGTCTGGGGGAACCGCTATTTAGTCCCAAGGTCGAGGTTTGGCGTGATCCTAGCCATCCTCTCTTGCAACTGGGAACCTTCTTCGGCGATGGCTTAGCGAATACATGCTTACCGCTGATTCAACAGGGAATCGTCAAAAACTTAAGCTACAATCGCTATTGGGCGCAACAACAAGCAACGTCTCCAACGGGGGCGTTTTATCCCATTGTCATGTCGGGAAGTGACAAGTCTCTGGCTAATCTCATTGCGGAAACGGATCGCGCGATTTTTATCTCCCGCGCTTGGTATGTCCGTTATGTGAACCCCCGCACCTTAGAAGTGACGGGAATGACCCGAGATGGCACTTTTTGGATTGAAAATGGGAAATTGGCTTACCCGATTAAAAACTTGCGTTTCAATCAAAACTTACCGGAAATGTTGAATCAAATTGAAGATTTATCGCAGGTGCAACGGTTTAATGGCACTGTGGTTCCGGGTGTCAGGGTGAAGGCTTTTAACTTTAGTAGCGTTACCGATAGTATTTAAAACAGTGGGGTTGCACCATAGAAACAATGATGAGCGAGCTACTGTTGTCTAAAGTCGAAATATCCAGTTTTCACTTGCGTTTCTCCCCTTGCTTCATCGTATTCGAGTTGATATTGATGCGCGATCGCGCTTTGTGATTTTAATTGTTCGTATTCCACTTGTCCGATTTCGGTATCGGTGGAGAGGAGAATCACTTGATGGGAGGCACTGGGAAAATAGCGTTCTACCAGATTGTGGCGGTGAGACGAGTCTAAACGCCCTAAGGGAGTATCAATGGCAATGGGAAGTTGGCGGTGTGACACCCGCGCTAATCCCCATAAGAAGGCAATGGCAAGGAGTTGCTTTTCCCCTGCAGAGAGGCGATGTTTCGGGAGGGGTTTGCCGTGGGGATCGAACAGGGAAAGGCGAAAGGTTTGGCTGTCAATACTGACGCGATGGACTAAGTCTGATTTATGGAGGAGATAGCGGAAACATTCGGTGACTTCAATTTCCAGTTTATTCAGTTTCTTGAGGGTGAGTTTTTCTTTAAATTGTTCTAGGGTTTTTTGAACTTTTCCTGCGGATTGAATAATATGTTCGTTGTTGCGTTGATCAATGGCTTCTTGGCTATAGCGTTCCAGTTGTTTTTGGGTCGCTTTAATTTCCTCTCCTAGTTCATTGAGATGACGTTTTCCCGCTTCCCAGGCGTGTTGGGCTTTGGCGCGTTTTTCTTGCGCTGCTTTTACCGCATCTTGCAATTTTTGATAGGCTTCTGGCGAGGCGGCATTAGCGAGTTCGCGATCGCTGCTATCCATTTCTGAGGTAATTTCTTGCAGTTTTTCTTGCCTAATTTTCAGGTCTTTCACTTGATTGGGAAGGCGATAGTCAAGGACAGTATTGAGGAGATTTAAGGTATCTTGATCAGGACGTAAATAGGGTGGCGTTTCTGGATGTAATTTTGCTTCGATTTCCTGATTTTGTTCTTGGAGAAAGCCCGAAATTTTATCCACTTCCATTGCAGAAATCGCCAGTTGATGGAGATAATCAAGAAGTGCGCGATCGCGCTGTTTAATTACATCTTGAGTCAATAAGGCTTGTTGATAGTCTAATTCCGTTTCTCCCTGTGTTTTTGCTGCCTCTAATAGGGGCGTAATTAAAGCTAACGGTAACACATCCGCTGCTAAATCTCGCAGTGCCTCTTTTTCTCTGGCTTCATCGTTTTTCAGTTCATTAATTTTGCGTTCTAATTGGGATTGCTGCGAAGCAATTTTTCCGCCTTCTGAGATAAAGTTTTCGGAGGCAAGGTGATGCGTTTCATTCGCTTTCTTGAGGTCTGCTTCTAGCTTATTAAATTCGGTTTCTGCTTGCTTATATTCCTTTTTCTGTTCATTGAGTTTTGCTTCAATTTCTTCTAACGTTTTCAGCGTCGTTTGATTCGCCAATTGTTTGCGCTTGCGATTGACTAAAACCTCTAAATCTTCCCCTAACTTTTCCGCTAATTCTAATCCCAATAACGCTTGAATGGCATCTTTGACTTGTAGCGGCGGAACCTCTAATTCTGCCAACTCTTTCACTTGTTCTCCATCAAATAAAAACAGATTAGAAATCCCTAAGGGAAGTAAGTTTTCGATATATTCATCCCAAGTATTGGTGAGCGCGCGATCGGGCCAATCATCCACTAAAATACTTAACGTATCCTTATTATCTCCCTTTTGCCAAGTGCGGGTAATTCTAAAGACAACTAACTGATTATCTAATATCTCTTCAAACGCCAATTCAATGCGGGTTTTATTCTCACTATGACGATTCACCGCTTGCGACAAAAAGTCACTATAACTCAAATTTCCTCGTGTGGAACATTGCGCCCGTTGTCCATAAAACGCCAAGCGAATGGCATCCATAAAGGTTGTTTTTCCACCGCCATTCATTCCCCCAAATAAGATAATCGGGCGGACTTCTTCCTCATCCGCATTGGGGGTTAAATCAACCACTTGGCGACCGCGATAGGGACCAAAGTTTTCGAGAACGAGTTCACGTAAGATCACGGGAAAGTCAAAGTAATAACGACATCCCTCTATTGTAATCTAAGTAGGAATTATTGATCTGATTGTTTCCCAGAAAACTTAATATTCGCTCAAGTGAGTTGCTTCACTTTTTCTGCATCTTTTTTCTCATCAAAGGATATGTTAAACTAATAAATAGATTGGTTTCTAATATTGATAATATGTAACCCCTTAGCTAGGATGGAGCAAAATAAATGAGTTCAATTAATATTAAAATCCCTGAGTTTCTAAGAGATTTTATTGATCAGCAAGTTGCTCAAGGAAAATATTCCAGTCGAAATGATTATATCTTGGCTTTGATTCATCAAGAACAAGCTAAAAATATCCCTTCAGTAGGAGAAGAAGAAGATTTATATCAATCAGCAAAACTCTATGCAGAAGTTTACGAAGAAGATCAAGACTTAAAAGAATTAACAGATTTTGCTAGTGCTGATTTCGTGGAATAATGGAAATCAAACGAGGAATGATTATTGATTTTAACTTAGACCCAACATTAGGTTCAGAGACGGGTAAAATTAGACCGTGCATTGTTGTGACTAACGATTCTTACAATGCAAGAGTTCCTGTGATTCAGGTTATTCCTATCACCAGTTGGACTGATAAAAAGGCACGAATTAAAACTAACGTCGAGATTTTACCATCTTCTCTCAATCAATTAAGAAAAAAGTCAATTGCAGATTGTTTACAAACCAGACCAATCGACTATCGTTCTCGTTTTGTGAATGCTCGTGGTCAGCTAGAAGAGGAACTCATAACTCAAATTAATCTATCTTTGAAAAGAGTGTTTGCATTGTAAAAAAAACGATAGCCTTTCTATTCTAGTTTTCTTGGGAATCATCTGCTGGAGTTTGTCCAGAGAATTTAATATTTGCCCAAGTTAGTTGCTTCACTTTTTCTGCATCTTTATCCTCCACAGCCGTCTTCAAATCGCGTTTCAAGTGTGCATTTTCAATGGCTTCTTCTTTACTGCGAGAACTGGTTTCAAAGCATTTTTCTAATGATTGATAAATTCCTGAACGACGGGACTTCGTATGATATTGACGTTCGGTATCTAACAGTTTTGCCATCAATTCCAAGTGCATCTCATCCTCACAGAGTTCTTCTAAGACACCCCATTCATCACTCCCTAAAACATGATTGGTTGCACCTAAACGGTTATCGCGGAACGGTTCACCTGTCACTTCTTGATAAATCCGAGGTAAACTATCATCAAATTCATGTTTTTCTTCTAACCAAATGCGTCGAATTTCACTTAATTCCTCTTCGGTAATTAAAGTGATATCTTCCATACCTGCGGGGGCATTTTTCCGCACTTCTACTTGTGCTTCTAAAACTCGTCTTAACCAATATTCCCGCCAATATTTGGTATAAGGTCCCGGTATAGGTTTAATGGAGGTTTCTCCATCCCCTGTATTGCGTTCAAAGAGTTCGACTTTGCCATAAATGCGACGAAAATCTCTGCGATCATGATCATTTTCAACATCTAATTCATTGCGAATATCTAACAACGGTTGCATCCATTCTTTTTCTTCGTCATTTTGAATCATTGCCTCCATTGATTTATCTTTACTGACCATTGTGCAAACCCAACAGCCAAAGCGAGAATCACCACAACTCGGCGTAGAAGTATCAACCACTAACGGGCATTCATTATCGGCAGTTGCCCCTTGATACATAGAAAGTAAGTCTTTATTATTTCCTCCCCACGGGTTTTCCCATTGCATCAAATACATCCAAACTTCATTAGTTTGCCAATCTTCAATGGGTACATAGATTAAGGAATTGGGACGACTTGGATTAGCATTAAGGTGGTCAAGAACACGCCACTTGCGATGCTTTTTCATATTTTGCGCCCGATTAACGCTTTCTGCCTTGCGAGTTCCTAAAACTAAGATGACTTCCCCCTGATTTCTAATAATTTCCCGAATAAAAGAGTCAGTGGGTTGGATTTTCATCCGGTCAGTACACCATCGGAAGCGATTACGGGGTGCGGGATATCCTTTTCCAATCAGGCAAACCCAAAATCTTTGTTGAATTGCAGGATAAGTTAGATGGGTTTGGATTGGCATTTGCTGTTGATCGGCTGCCTCTTGCATCCCTTTAAGAGATTTTCTCACCCAATTGGAAACAATCGGATTTTCCACAAGGGTATCGTTACTAATAACGTAAATGGTTTTCTTTCTTTTCTCTACTGGTAGATCAGCAACGGCTTTCCAAAATAATTGAAGAACAGTTGTGCTATCTTTTCCGCCACTCCAACCAATGACAATCGGCTTGTCATCTTGGCAATATAATTCTTTTATTTGTTCAGTCAGTTCATTGACTTCTTGGACTAATTCTGAAGCGGAACGTTGTTTATTTAAAATATCGAGTTGCTGATCATTCATTGTGAACTACCTTAATTGAATTGAATCGCTACTTAATTCGATAAGAGATAAGATTTGATGTCTTGAGGATTGCCTTTGATTGCAGTTCCTTGGTCGAGAGAGGCAAAGGTTTCTTTTGCATTGTTGGCAATCTCAGACCGTCGTCTTTCAATTCTGCGTTGCTGGATGAATTGAAATAAGGCTTCCTGTTCCTCTGCTGACAAGTTCTCGATCGCTGCCATGATAGTTTCCAAATGAATAGCATTCATAATGTGTCTATGAGTGATCGGCGGTTTGGACTTTTCCTATCCTAGCTTTTGAGAAAACACGATACCCGATCGCGCCTCTGTTATAGACTCGAACTGACTAAAGCCTACATCCCAACTTCATTCAAAGCCTCCTGAATCACCGCATCACTTACCCCGCGACGCTTCAAGCCTTCAATAAAACGAGAAACAGGTTGATGACGACTTTCTAAATGATAGAGAATCGCTTCATAAGGCGAAGGAAACTCAATCGGGTGATGTTTCTCTTCGTAATCTTCAACTAATGTGGTGAGAATCTCTAACTGATCTCCCTCTGGCGTATTTAATTCTACCTCAAAAAGCTGTTCGATTTGCGCCAACGCTTGATGATAATCAGCTTCCGTTTTAATCGGTTTTAAATCCATTGGTCTTTTTCTCCTCAGATAGTTGTTGCATCAACTTTGTCATACTCTTGATGGGTTCCGACAAAGCGAATAAAGATAATCCCAATGTCATAGCGAACATGGACAATTAGACGGTAATCGTTACCTTTGATGTTAAAGACCACACGATTATTCGGCAAAATACTAGCATTCGCATAAACTCTTTTAATGTCGGCTGGAGTTTGCCATTGCATAGAAGAGACATCATGAAACCAAGCCTTTAAGGGTTGTTCTGCGTCGGCGTGTCGTTCCCAAAATGCTCGTAAGGTACTCCGAGCAATAATTCTCACTTTATCATTTCCTCCCTTAACGTTTTGAGATCATTTTGAATCTGTTTAATCAAAAAATTGATACTGAAGCGTGTCCGATACTGGTAAGAGTACAATTAAAGAACTAAAATATGATTACATACAAGCAAGCTGTTATTTCGCTTTCTACCTGCCAAACCCTAACCAATACCCTGTGTTCAATCGAACTACTAAGGTTTGATGAGACAAGAAAACAGGTCTATATATTCGCAATCACTAGCAGAAGAGAAGAAATAGAAGTAACTATAGATGAAGATGGGGAGAGGACTTACCTATGACCAAAGAACAGCTTAGACAGATGAGTCGGAAGGAGATTAGAGACTACCTTAGAAAACATCCATCTGATAATGAGGCTTGGGATATCTTTTTTGAGAAGGTAGAGGTTGCACCTAAACGAAAAATTAATTCTGATGAAGACTTAATTAAAATTATCACAGAAAAAAGCGAATAAAATTATGTCAATTTTCCTCTGGTTTAGCGGCGCGATCGCGCTTCATCTTCTCAGTTAGGATAAGGAAAGAACTAGAAGCCTTAAATATCAAATTGACCTAGATGATCGGCACTATGAACATTGCCCAAATTACCACCGATGGCACTCATCAAATTGTGATCTTACCTGAAGACTTTCAACTAGGGGGGACTGAGGTTTACATTAAAAAAATGGGTAACGCGATCGTTCTGATTGCCAAAGATAACCCCTGGCAATCTCTGTTTGATAGCTTAGAACAATTCTCTGACGATTTCATGACCACTAGAGATCAGCCTTCCCTTGATGTTCGAGAGAGTTTCTAGATGCAATACCTGCTTGATACCAACATTTGCATTTATCTGATTAAGCAAAAACCTCAAAAGGTATTGGCAAAATTCAAAACCCTTGCCCTATCAGATATAGGGATTTCTTCTATCACTGTAGCAGAACTAGAGTATGGCGTTTGTAAAAGCCAACAATAAGAGAAAAACCATGATGCGTTGATGCAGTTTCTGATCCCTTTAGAAATTGTTGAGTTTGATCAAGCTGCTGCCACTGTTTATGGTTTAATTAGAAGTGATTTAGAAAATAGAGGACTGGTAATCGGGGCAATGGATATGCTGATTGCTGCCCATGCTTTAAGCCTTAGCGTTACGTTAGTAAGCAATAATGTGCGAGAGTTCTCACGCATTGCTAATCTATCCCTAGAAAACTGGGCGGAATGAACTATAGCAAACTCAACTTTAGGA
The DNA here is from genome assembly GCA_009909085.1 of Cyanobacteria bacterium GSL.Bin1. NCBI lineage: Bacteria > Bacillati > Cyanobacteriota > Cyanobacteria bacterium GSL.Bin1. The sequence continues at coordinate 36,121 of JAAANX010000053.1, forward strand.
AGCCATCAGAGATCGAATCTTGAAAGCAGCTTCAGAGAGAATCATAGCAGCCTGATCAATTTCTTCCTCAGTTGTAAACTTACCAATCCCGATTCGTAAAGCCCCTTCAATCAATTCCTCTGGTAAGTTTATTGCCCGTAGTACATGGGAAGGAGTTTCTACCCCTGATGAACAAGCAGCACCTGTGGAAATAGCTAGCTTATCATGTATTCTAGCGATAACGGCACTATTGGGAATTTCAGGAATAGAGATATGTAAGTTCCCTGCAAGACGAGAATCTGTATCTCCATTAATCACTAAACTAGGAATGTTGTCTAGCAGTAGCTTCTGAAGTCGATCGCGCTTAGCAGCAATAGTCTTTTCATCTTCTTCCATCTCTAGCTGTCGCAAACGCCAGACTTCTCCCAAAGCCAACAATTTCAGCAATACCGATACTAAATCATATAGTGATCCCACTTGAGATCGGGAAACAGGATCGTTCTACAGCATGGCTTAGACACAGCATAGCGTTCCACTTTCATTTAGGATTGCTATAGTTGAGATTTTTATTAACAAAATTTTATATAGAGTTATTTTGATCAAGCCACGACTTAAATTTAATTAAATCACCTCTACCTAAGTGAGTATAAAGCATAAACTCTGGAATAACAGGATGATTTTTTAGTAAACGTTTAACTTCTTTTTTATATTTTCTTTGAACTGAGTTATAGATAAAATTATGAGCTTTTTTGTACATTTTATAACGATATTTTAAATACATAGACTGTGCTTGCCAATTAATTCGGTTATTACTATATTCTGTATCGTTCAAAGCCTTTCTTCCGATTTTTTGCAATACTGGTTCTAAAAGATCATCGAAATATGCAGTTCTAATAGTATGTGATATGAGATTCATCCAGCTTTCATGAATTCCATTATTTACTGCTTGAGAAAGATTATTAAGGATACGAAAATAAAGCATAAATCCTTTTGTTATTGAAATTGGTAGAAATGTTGAAAGAACTGAGAGAGTACCTTTTTCAAAAAATGCTTGGGCGATTGTATTTGAATTGCCATAGATTGGTGTTCCCCAACAACAAGAAAGAATAACCAAAGGAATTGATGGCAAGTTATTAATGATTTCACTTCCAGTAACTTTCTCATCTCCCATCCATATATAGCTTCCTTCCTCTTGAGAATCAAAACCTCCATGACTATCAATAATTAGTAAATGAGGATGTATTGCGTTTACTTCTTTAAAGAAATCATGTTTTGATTGAATGTGTGATGTATTATATGGTAGTTGCTTTCTTAATTGTTTTTGCTGTCCTAAATGCTTCTGGTAATAATGGAAAATTGGATCATCAGATTTGGCTCCACAAATGACGAATGTTTTTTTTAAAATATCTTCTTCTATCTGATAAAAAGTTCTTGAATTAGTATTAAACTGTGATAAGATGCTGGTTATACCTGTTTCTGGAACACGACAAACATCACACAAAAAAGCTAAAGGAACTTTGTTAACTAGTAACCACTCAATTGGTAAATCAGATATAGCGAAAATACCATCACCATGAGAATTTAAAAAATCTAATACTTGAGATGGCATATTCTCAGAAAGAGCCTTTCCAATTTCTGTAATATTTTTTGCAATAGAATGATTATTAAAAGTTTTTTTGTATTGGGAAGGAGATAATCTACTAATATATGCATTCAAAGAAGAACCACGTTCAGGTACTCTAATATAAGGTGACATTTCAAAACTTGAATGAAGATAACCTACAAAATCTAAAAAGAGCAAGCGACGCTGTTTTTCATAAAGTTCTTGGTTATAAAATTTTGCTAATAATTTTTCATGATTAATATCTATTTTGCTATTTGTATTATCTTCCTGAATAATATGATAATCATAAGTATTAATATTTTGTTCAAGGAATTTTAGTTTCTTGATTTTTTTAGCTATTGATTGTTGTTTTTTATCTAATTTATAAATAAATTCTTTATATCTTTTTTTATGGTCAGGATGAATGTAAGGAAATGCAAGAATTAGAGTTGGAAAATAAAAAGAATGAGACGTTTTATTTGAATTAAAGTCTATTAATGACTTTTTAAAGGCACCTAAATTTTGTACACTATTTAATAAATGTTGAACTCTATCTGTATGATCAATATTTTTAAGTGATATTAGATCTGATTTATATAGAGATAATAGTTGATATAAATTAGCAGTATTAACTAAATTTGGATTAAAGTTAGGTGCTTCTTGTAAGTCTAAATCTTGAAGTAATTTTTTCGCTTTTTCTGCATTTTCTTTTTGTATATCATCTAAATCATCGGGTTTAATATTTAATTCTTTCGATATAATTATTTTTGTTTTTTGTAATAAATCAGTTATATCTTTAAAGGATCTTTGCTTAAGATTTATTGAAGATTTTATTTTAGAGTAGATTTCTGGATAATCTGAGGATATTAAGAAATCCCGATTTAAGTTTTCTAGTTTACGAAAAATAGAATTATTTTCACTATTTAAAAAAATCACAATCAGCCGATTTGGAAGAGAAAATACAAAATCATAGTATGCTTTATTTTGATAATCATCGAAAATCACTCCAAAATCAATATTAGATGCAAAGTGATTTTGAATGTTATTAAAATGCCAACCTAGCGGATCAACAGCCTGCAAGATACTTTTAGGGCAAAATCTTAAATGAAGAAGCCATCCTAATGGAATTTCATGTGGTATGTCAAAGTTAATAGAATTGGGTCTCTTACCAATAAAAATGTAGTATATTCGATCATTAAATATTGGTCTGACATAGCCTTGTCTTATATAAAAATCCATAATTGATAATTAAATATTACAAATTGAAATATAACTTTATGTTTAGTACAAATAGACTATCTAATTGAACTTAAATACTTAAACAATTCTACTGACTAAGGACATTTTCTACATTATCAAATTTTATTATTAACCAATTAATTATTATAACTATCTTTCCTCTTTTAGCCTCTTAAATTATCCCAAGCAAAACCTTTATCTTAAGTCAAGAATGCCGACAATATTCAGATTAGCTGTATATAGTCCCATGACTTGTTCATATCGACTACTATAGAGAATAGATTTTAATAGAGTCTCTTTATAGTTTACTGATTTATCAATTATATAACCAGTTTGGACTAAAACCCTGAATGGTTGCCAATGAGATCAAAGGCTGGATTGTTAACTCGTATGCTTTACTTAACTTCTCAAAATCCAGTAAATCTTCAGGGTTGTTCATTTTCAATTCAGAGATATAAGATTCAACAGTATTCAACCACTTTTTATGATTTAGAATTTCATGAGAAACTTTTAAACCAAAATGTTGTAGTTTTACAAAATCAGTAAAGTATTTTTCAGAAGGTAGATAATTGGACTTAGATGAGTTAATACTGGGATCAGTAGGGATTAAATTCCAAAGTTGATCATGAGCAACAAATGACCAAGGCAAGTAATGATCTAAACTCATTTTCTTACTGTCTAAAGTTTGCCTTGAATAGATACAGTTAACCGACTGAACCTCTAAAATCTGTTTCCAATATTTTGTCTGAGGCAACAGAGAACTCCTTTGTTGAGGCATGAAGATTTTATTGACAA
>JAAANX010000054.1 GCA_009909085.1 Cyanobacteria bacterium GSL.Bin1
TTCAATGACCCCCACCTACTTCGTGAGGTGGGGGAGTGGGGAGAGATCACCTTCCCGTAGCTGCGAATAGAGCCATGAGCGGTTAACGAGTAAACACTTCCAGATGTTTCTCTAGTTTGGATTAGATGTAAGGGGGCGGAATCTCGTCCAACTGGGTTAGTCCAGGACACAGCGTTAACCGTGGCGTAAGAGACATAAACCTGATTCGGAGGGATTTTCTCCTATGAACCGAATTCCCGTAGTTTCCAAAGACGGGCAACCACTGATGCCAACCAAGCCCAGTCGAGCTCGTAAATGGGTAGAGTCAGGTCGTGCCGTTGGCAAGTGGAGCGATTTGGGCCTGTACTACGTTCAGTTGCTAGAAGAACCATCAGGAACTGAAACTCAACCCGTCGTGGCTGGACTAGACCCAGGAAAATCCTATTCAGGGGTTGGGGTACAGTCGGCAAAATGCACACTGCTCCAGTTACATCTCATTTTGCCATTTGGCAGGGTACGAACCCGAATGGATCAACGTCGCTTATTGCGTCGTAGTCGTCGTTCCCGACGCATTAATCGGGATGTGCCCTTCAAACTGAGAAATCATCGCCAAAAGCGGTTCAATAATCGCAGAGGCAAAAAGCTAGCCCCCTCTATTCGAGCATCCAGACAACTGGAAATTCGAGTGGTGAAGGAGATTGCCACCATTTACCCCATAACCGCCATTGGCTACGAGAAAGTAAGGGCTGATGTAGATCTGACCAGTGGGCGCAAGGGTGCGCGTTCTGGTAAGGGCTTTTCTCCCGTGATGATTGGACAGCAATTTTGTATCTCAGAATTAGAAAAGATAGCTCCGGTTTATGTGCGTGAGGGCTGGCAGAAAGACGGCAACGGCACTTCTCAGCTTCGCACTGCATTAGGACTAGTGAAGGACAAGGAAAATAAGTCTGAAGCCAAGCCCGAAACCCATTCTGTTGACGGTGTTGCTTTGGCGTGCGGTTATTTCATTCAATTTCGGCGTTTTCACAGTTCTCGTGGTCACGGTAAAACTTGGAAGGGTAAGGTAACTATAACCAATTCTCAGTTTCGTATCATCACTCGCCCTGGGGCTCTCAAGCGTGGCAAGGAGTACGGCGTATTTCGTCGCCAGCTTCACTTTGAGGTTCCAAGCAAAAACGGAGTTAGGAAGCGCAAAGGCGGAACCATTACCCCTTGGGGCTTTAGGGTGGGTGACTTAGTTCGTGCTACTAAAGGTAAAACCGAGTCGATCGGCTACATTGGAGGCTACAGCGAAGTCAATAAAGTTGTGTCGCTGTATGACTGGCAATGGAAGCGAATCGGGCAGTTTTCGGTGTCAAAAACAACGCTAATCAGGAGGTCAAATGGCTTCTGTGTAGCCTAAGAAGATGTGAGTCTCAACCGCACGAGCGGTATCGACTCACCCGCTTTCCTCCCCCACCTGTCCCGAGGTGGGGGAGTCCCACGGATACTTTGTTGAAAAGTTACCAGAAGGAGTGTATTTGGCTACATCCAGTGATATTCCTGGTTTAGTTGCTCAAGGGCGTACAGTAACTGAAACCATTGAAATTGCTCGTGATGTGGCGAAGAAATTATTAGAAGCTCAAGCTGAATCTCAAAATAGTGATCAGCTAACTCCTGTAACAGATACTTTGGAATACCCGCTAATTGTAGGAATTTAATGGGGCGACTTGCAGGGTTTAAATATCGACAGGTGGTCAAAAAATTAAAGAAATTAGGCTTTCAATTTAACCGTCAAAGATTACGCCTCCTTAAACCGCGGAATGCGGTGCCGCTTTCCAACTGGAATTCGATTCCAGTTGGGTCGGCACAGAAGGCGCCTGCTTTGACCGTTGGTCAAGCAGCAGGCAGTCACGAAATTTGGTATAACCCAAAAGCAAATACTTATACAACAATTCCTAACCATGGTGGGGATTTGCCAGAAGGAACATTACGAGCCATCTTGAAGCAAGCACAAGTTGATCCAGAGCAATTTTTAAATACTCGTTAAGTTGCTTCAGTAGCGGGCTCACCAATCATTCGCACCACTAACTCTGAGAATTGCCGTCTCAGCTGACGGACATAAATGGGATCAACATTTTCATCGAATAGATATTTAAAAGGCATTGGCGGAAGAAACTGCCGATTGATCTTCCTTCAATTGCTGCAACCTTAATCGTGCTGGTGATGGATTTTGACGTTGTTGTTCTCTCATTTCTTCACCGTTCTCAATCCACTGAAAGATTAACGTGATTACAAAAAGCAATCTCAAGCGCAAGTAGGGAGGGAAAAGGGAAAGCGCGATCATAGCAAGTAAAGATGATAGTAGCCAGAGGCGCGATCGCGAAGCACGAGAAGATTTGGAATGAGGGGAAGGCGCAATCAAGAATAACCTCAAAAGACTAAGCGATCTGTTGCCAATTGCTTAATCCTTGTACAATAACAAAGAATTAATTTTCAGTATATACTAGAAATGAAGTTTGAATGGGATGAGAACAAAGCGAAATCTAATGTTGTTAAGCATGGTATTACCTTCTTAGAGGCAGTAACGATTTTTGCTGATCCTTACCTGTTATTTACAGAAGACTCTCAGCACTCTCAACAAGAAGAAAGAGAATGGGCAATTGGAGAAACAGAGAAAGGTTCACTAATCGTTGCTGTATTTACAATTCGTGACGAAAAAATTAGGATTATAAGTGCGAGGAAAGCAACTAAAAGCGAGCGAAACCAATATGAACAAGGAATCTGAATTTCCCTTTGAAAGGGCAAGACGCGTTACCTCACAAGAACATGAACAATTTAAGGAAGCAATTTCATCTCAATTTGGAATTAACTTAAAAAATAGAGGACGACCCCCTAAAAATCAAGAGGAAAAATATGAGCCAATTTCAATTAGAATCCATCCCAAAGTGCTGGCTTGGGTAAAAGAAGAAGCAAACAAGAGAGGGATTGGCTATCAAACTATTATCAATGAAATTTTGTTACAGCAAATTTGTGAAGAGGTTTAAGGCTTATCCTTTTTGGGAGGCGCGATGTAGCTCTCGCTACTTGCCTATAGCAATTGGTTTTTGGAGATGAGGGAAGGCGCGATTTATTCCTTTGTTTAGTTTAACTTGATTGAACGAGTTATTTTTGGAGGACTCGATTTACGCTTGGCGTTACTGCCAGAGGCAATCGAGTTTTCAGATTAGGGGCGGGATAATCAACAATCAGGTTGCAAATTGTCGAACCTCTAATTGGGTTCCCTGCGCGATCGCTTTGTAGATGAAGAGAGGGAAAGCGCGATCGTAGCAAGTAAAGATGATGGTAGTCAGAGGCGCGATCGCTGTTTTGGGGATGGGAGAGAGAGCGTGATCGCTGTTTGGGGATGGAAGGGAAGCGCGATCGGGTGTTGGAGGGCGCGATCGGGTTAAAGAACTGAACTAGGAACAGGGATGTAGCCAATTAGCAGCTAGAAAAGGATGAACAATATTTATTTCATGGTCGGGAGCTTTATAAACTGCCCATTTTTGTTCCTGTATAATTTCAACATCAGTGTCGAGAAAATCTTTAATGTTAGCAGTAACTAAAAAATCACACTGACTTGCTATTGCTGTCTCCAAAACTTGAGCATCTTCAATGTCGCCTAAACGCAAGACACCACCGCCTAAAATGAGCCGAGGGTTAGGGTAAGCATACTGCTCAATTAAACCAACATAATGATTCGTAAGCTCTGCTGATAAATTGAAATCACGCTTCAACACTAAACGTAATCGTTTCAGCATCGGAAAAGAAATAATAAGGCGGAGCGAGAAGTTGAACCCTTCCCAAACGCAGTTTCCTTCTCTAACTAGCTTAACTAGCTTCTGGCTAGCTGTATTTTGTTTTCCTTTTTTGTCAGCGAGGAGAGCAGCACACCAGATATTAAGGTCTAAACAAATTCGTAAAACGTACTCAGACAAATCAATTTATGTTGAAGATTTATTGGGTAATTTCTACGGCTCTATCTAAAATATCTTTTTCATCATCAAGGGGTTCAAGATGTTGAATATCCATCTCTTTAACGAGAGAATTATGAGTTTTTTCATAATCTTTGTCTAGTTTAGGTTTAGCATAAGACAAAGCAGTCAGATACTCAGTATCTTCTTTTCTTATCGTTTTGCGTTTTTGCTTTAGTAACTGTAGTTTTTTTGCCAGTGCGTTAGTGGACATCATAAGTTCTTATCAACTTACTTGGTCAGTATTTATTTTATCTTAACCTCTGAGTTCGCTCTTGTGAAAATCGTAGCAAGTAAAGATGATAGTAATCAGAGGCGCGATCGGAGTAGATTATGGGAATGAAGAGCGTGATTATTTTGGCTCATTGGAAACTTGTTCCATTTCTTCCCAAACTTCCATTAAAGACTTATTATCCAGCCATTGGCGACGTTCTTTTGTATAATCCCCTTGACCAGAACGAAAATGTTGAAGGAAACGTATCGTATCAGTTGCACCTAGAGACCCGATTAAAGCACTATAACCTTCTCGAAGGATTTCTTCTTTAGTTTTGATCATTATTTTGCTCCCTTTGAATAACTTGACTTAACCATTGTGCAGGGTTATCAACTGCAACCTGAATTTTTTGAGTATATCTTCTTGCTTTCTTAATTAATCGATCATCCGTACTTAAAAATACATCAGCTTTACTGCTTTCTGCACTAGCCAAATGAAACGCATCATAGGCTCTAAATCCCATTTCTTGAAATTGGAAAGCTCTCTGATAAAGTTGATTATTATGAGTTACTTGGATCGTAGCAATTTCCAAGATTTTTTGAAGTGCCTGTAACTTCTCTAAATCACGAATCTGATTCAACTCAGCCTTGAGAGCTGTACTATTAATGAGCTGCCATTGTCCCAGTTCACATTCTTGCAAAATTATCATTACTGCTTCTGCTTCTAGATAAATTCGCGTTTGTCTTAAATCATCAAAAGGGCGGTTAAAACAGCAGGCATCTAAGTAAATTTTATAATTAGGAGATGGCATCTTTAAAAGAAGGAGTCATCTGGTCTCAATCGCTTCTAAGCCTCTTCAATATCAATATTCATTAATAATTTTACTGCAATTGGGTTGGTAAGAGGTAAAGGCGCGATGCGCCGCCGGCACCGACTTGCGCGATCGCAATTATTAAGATAGATGAGCTTAGTAGGAAGCGCAATCTCAACAATCAGGCTGCAAATTGTCGAACTTCTAACTGTGTTCCCTGCGCGATGTCGCGAGAGCGACTTGCCTTCGGGAATCGGTTTGTAGATGAAGAGAGAGGAAAGCGCGATCGTAGCAAGTAAAGATGATAGTAGTCAGAGGCGCGATCGCGAAGCACGAGAAGTAGCCTAATCGGGATGAGGGAAAGGAAAGCGCGATCAAGTAAACTGGGAATCAGAATAATGAGCCACTGATCGATCAAAATGTCAAAA
>JAAANX010000055.1 GCA_009909085.1 Cyanobacteria bacterium GSL.Bin1
GTAAGCCCCGTCGAGGTGTCGGGGGCAATGTGCCTAGATAACTGGCGTAGGGGAGCAATGCCCATTCGTGAGGATGGGAAGCCAGCACTCTAATCTTTGATTGAGTGCTGGAGGATGTCACGAAGGCTAGGTTGACTTCTGCTGCGCCACCCGATTCAAGCATGAGAAAGTGCAATCCAGACACCCCAATCACTACCCCGGCAATTAAATCGCCAAGAATCGGAGGCAGCTTAATCACTGCTGCCAGTTCTCGGAATACGCCACAGGTGAAAAAAATCATTAGGCTGAGCAAACTTAGCGCGATCGACAGGGCTTTGGAATAGCCTTCGCCACTTTCTCCAGCAGTGGCTAATAAAGGCAGCCACACCGTATAGGATCCAATAATTGACAACATTCTTCAAGGGGGTAAAAGAGTAAACTTGAAAGTTTATTAAGAGTAGAGTTAACAAAATTGCTTCTTTTTGTCAAGTTTAATGGCAAGGCGGCGAGGGGGAAGTCAGCGGTCACACTCAACATCGCCCTTGCCCATGCCAATCAAACGGTTGAATCTCTAGCCGTCTCTCTAGGAGAAGCGTTTGGTGTATCTCAATTTCTGGTGACTGGCTCATCCATTGTTGTAGCGATCGCGCAAACTGATAGCAAGTTTCTCGTTCTGAATGGTCTTAAAGCCTTTACATAAAATTTTTACCTTTTGGTGTGATAGTTGAACAAAGTTTTGTTGGTGCTTCTATCAGGTGCGCGATCAAATCTTCGATTTGCTGCCAGTTGCCATCACGCTGAGTGTAAGAGCAATTCGTTCTCACACTTCAATTCTCACTGTTAATTTAACCCAGATATTATTATTCACGATGAATCTCCGCTCTCTCATACTTGCCTTATGCTTAACCGGTGGGGCTTTTTCTTGGTCAGTCAAGGCAGAAGCTGAACCTCCGACCTTAGCCCAAGTCGAAAAGACGGAGGTTAGCGAATCATTGCCTTGGGAAATGTTTTCTCCCACTGTCGGAAAATACGTGATTGATTTGCCGGGAAATCCGGAAAAACAGACCGGCACCAGTATGATTTTAGAGCGTGAACTGGAGTGGAATGTCAATTCAGTCTTGGTTTCCGCCATTGATGAAGTCGATCTATTTGAGTTTTATCTAGTTGCTTATCTTGATATTCCTCGGAAATTGCGCTATCAGTTTTCCCAAAAAGAGTTGTTGGATGCAACCGTGACCAGCATTGTCAATGATGTTGAGGATGAACAACTTCAGGCGACCCTAGCCATTGAAGAGATTGCCTTTCAGGGATTGCCCGCTCGGCTGTTGACGGGGGAAGGGTTTGGACAATATTTTGTTGCCACTGTCAGCATGACCGACGATCGCGTTTATTTACTGCTCGGCATCGATGATGACGCGGTTAACTTTGAACGCTTTTACAATTCCTTTAGTTTAGTCCCTTAAACCAATGCTGATGATGAAGCTTATTTCCAGTTTAGTTTTAGCCATTCTTACGCTTCCCTTGATGACCCCCTTAGCCCGAGCGGATGACAGTCTCGGAGAAGTGATTGAGGATAGTATCCGTGATGAAATTCGGGACGACATTCGGGACGACATTCGTCGCGATATTTGTCGAAGAAGAGAAGAACAGGGACGTGAGACTGATGTCTGTGATACTCTCGAAGACATTGATCAGTTTGGAGATACACTCCGCCGCGGTAGAAATCGAATCCGCGCGATCGATGCAATTTTTGACTAGGCGACCTACTTCCAACTTCAACTGATGAGAAGTTTTGCACAGTTTCTTTGGTGGCTCGTCTCATCCCATTACGGTTACTCCTTAACTGAATTTCGTATCACTTGTGCTGCTCAATTAGTGTATGATGCGCTACTTGCCAAAACTCATTCTTTCTAGGAGATCAACTTTAAAATGTTTAAAAAGCCAATAACATTTTTAGCATTAGTGCTTAATGGTCTCGTTGCTTTTTTTGGACTCTGGAATGCTCAAAAACTAGCTGAGTTTGCCCAAGCAACGACCAACACTCTGTTTGAGAGTCGGGGCTGGTTTATTATGTTGTCTGTCACTACTTTTGTGATCGTTTGTCTCTGGCTCGCTCTGTCTCCTTACGGTCGCTTAAAGCTCGGTCAGGAGGATGAAAAACCGGAATTTTCAACCATTAGTTGGCTGGCAATGTTATTTTCCGCAGGAATGGGGGTCGGTCTTCTCTACTGGGGGTCTGCTGAACCCTTATCCCACTTTGCCCTCGCGCAGCAATCACCGTTTTTTCAGAGTAATCAAGCAGCAGCGACGGGTGCTCTATTTGTGACAAACTTTCATTGGGGAATCCATGCTTGGGGAATTTTTTCTTCTTTAGCCCTGATTATTGCGTTCTTTAGTTTTCGCAAAGGAACGCCAACGCTCATTAGCGCGCCAATTCGGGAAATGTTTAAGACAAAACGATGGTCTGGGGCGGTTGCTGCTGCTTGCGATTTGATGGCTTTCACTGCGGTTTCGGTTGGGGTTGCCGGATCCATTGCCATGGGAGTCTTCCAAGTGCAAAGTGGGATTGCTTATGTCTTTAATTGGGGTCAAACAGGGCTTCCCCTTGCTCTCGGCATTTTTGCCCTGTTATTTGTGTCTTATCTGCTGCCCCTTACCGTTGATCTGAGTCGGGGCATGAGTTTAATTTCCAATGCCTGCATGGCGATCGCGAGCGTTCTTCTAATTTTTGTGCTGATTACGGGTCCTACCCACTTTCTGATGGACACGATTGTCGATACATTGGGCAGTTATGCCGCCAATGTTCTCCAGCATGGGTTGAGTACCTATACCTTTGAAGGGGAAGTGGGACGAAGCTGGTTTAAATCTTGGACCCTAACTTACATGATTTGGTGGATTGCCTGGGCTCCTTTTGTGAGTGTTTTTATTGCTCGGATTTCTCGGGGTCGCACGATTCGAGAATTTGTCTTAATGGTGATGTTGGTTCCAACGCTGTTTTCTCTGGTCTGGTTCGGGGTTTTTGGGGGAGGCGCTTTTTATGCGGTTCTCCGTGAGGGACTCCCCTTGCTGGAATCGTTGGAAACGAACTTAGATGGTCTTGCTTTTGAAGTTTTAAGTTTATTCCCCCTAAGTCAAATTACTGTTCTCGCAACCATTCTGGTATCGTTTTTGTTTGTTGTCACCAGCGTTGTCAGTGCTGCTTATGTTTTAGCCATGTTTTCCGATGATGGCAATCCTGATCCAAGTTCGAGAGGAAAGCTAACTTGGGGGGTGATTATTGGACTCCTTGGCGTGATTATGATTCTCACTGGCAATATTGAGGCGGTTCGAGCCATTATTGCTTTGGGAGCTATGCCCTTTGTTTTTATCATCCTCTTGCTATTGATGTGTTTACTGAAAGACCTAAAAACAGTTAAATCTAAGGAAACGATTACTCATGAGTAATTTTGTTGACACTGCTTTAAATATTAGTGTTTTTGTTTTTATTGGAATTCTGATTTGGCTATATTTTGAAGAATGAATCGCTTTTTTTTCTTCACTTAGAAGATATTGATGACTTTCGGGGTACCCTTCTCCGCGTACAGGGTGCGCCTCAATTCCCATGATTAGACTCCGTAAAGCCACAAATTGGCGTCCTATGTTACTGCTAAGATTATCTATCTCTCTTTCTGCTCTGAGAGGACCATTTCACCACGCAGGCGATCGCTTGATTCTTCAAGCCATGCCTGATCGATTGCTACTTGATAAGCTGGGTGAAGGCTCTGCCAAAGAGCATCAATGAGCTGTGCTCTCTCGAATGCTGAAAGCTTCAGAGCTGCTTCTCTAAGGAGAATGCTATCCATAGTTTATTCGCACCCGATTCGTCTTTGATCCATTGTATCAATCCCATCTTCCCGATCCCACATCGCAGCGATGGCCTCTCGATTTCTGTACCTATCACAGGGATCATCCTTCATCTTCTTCACCAAACGCGATCGCAGTTGGAAAATGGTAGAATCTAAATTATCAGACCTCTTGCATGAATCAAACTGCTAGTAACGGAATGGCTGGAGAACCGACTCCACAAGAAAGTAACAAACTTCAGTCCGGGTTAAGCGGAGGCGGGGAGAGCAAAGTCTAAATTTAAAGCATTCAACCACTTAAAAATACCTATCCAAAATTGCAGCGCATTTAAGGAGACAAACCCATAGATTGATCTTCATAGCCTTACTAAGGCAAGATAGAAAATAATAAATAAAAAATTGGAAATTGCAATAATAAGGAACATGACTAGCAACACCGAAAACCAAACTGAAAATCAAAACTCTAAGGTCAGCCAAGAATCTACGTTAAACATTATGCGCAATTTTTCCCAAACCTATGCCAAGCGCACTGGGACGTATTTCTGCGCTGATTTATCGGTTACCTCTGTGGTAATTGAAGGGTTAGCAAAACATAAAGAGGAACTCGGTGCCCCCTTGTGTCCTTGTCGCCACTATGAAGACAAAGAAGCGGAAGCGAAACATGGGTATTGGAACTGTCCTTGTGTCCCCATGCGGGAACGGAAAGAATGCCACTGTATGCTCTTTTTAACCGAAGATCACGACTTCGCCGGAGACAAACAAGACATTGACTTAGACTACATCAAAGAAGTTCGTGAAAGCATGGGATAAGCCATTGATCCTGACCAATTATGCCATCATCTTCCTTTTGGCAAGGCATCACAGAATTTAATGAGCAACAGTTCTATGCGTGTCACGATACCTTTGAGGAGCTGTGGATGGAAGCAGAGGTATTTGACCGCGACTTCTATCAGGGACTGTTGCAAATTGCTGTTGGCTGCTACCATCTCAGTAATTCTAACTGGCGAGGGGCAGTCATTTTATTAGGGGAAGGAATGGGACGCTTAGAAAAGTATGAACCGGTTTATTCAGAAATTGATGTCACCCAACTCATTGAGCAAAGTTGTGATCTCCTCGAAGCCTTACAAGGCATTGGACAAGAAAACATTAGCAGTTGGGTGGAGCATCTCCAAGCAACTGCTCTACCCAAAATTGTGACCAGAGAAGGCGGTCAAGGGGAAAATCATGATTCCTAAAATTACCGATTCCCGGGCATGGGAACAAACGCAAATGCTGATGCAACCAGCTTATATTCGAGTGGTTGATAATTTACGTAAAGCTCTAGAGGAATCAGCTTGGCGAGAAAGCTATCAAGAAGTCCAAACCCCGATTCCCGGTTATGAATTGTGTTTAAGTTCTCAGGATCAAGAAATCAAAGTTAATTTATGGGAACTGTGTTTTGAAGTCTGTTTTCAAGACTATCAACGAGGCAGTGTTCCCATTGATTCAGAATTAAACGTTGCAGTAGATACCTCTCTCTTAAACCCAGAAACAGGGGAAGTGGACTGGGAAAAATTAGATGTCAAAGCCAAACAACAAGTGGAACACTTATTTGCAAGCTTAAAACAGTAGAGGAACATGAATCGTCATTCAGAACAAAAGCAAATTGCCCGTCAACAGGTAGGGATTTATAAACACACCCACAGTGGAATCATTGCATTAACTGGAGAAGACTGTTTACAGTTTCTCCATAATCAAACGACGAATGAGATTAAAAGCCTCAAACCCGGTCAAGGTTGCCAAGCCGTTTTTGTGAATGCCACGGGTCGCACTCTGGATCTGGCGACCGTTTATGTGACAGAAGAAACGGTTTTACTACTGCTTTCAGCGAAGCGGACGCAATTTTTAATGGAATGGCTTGATCGGTATTTGTTCCCGATGGATCGCGTCACTTTGAATAACGTTTCTGAAAGTTATACCATCTACACCCTGATGGGAGAAAAAAGTCCAGCCTTAATGGAAAAGTTAGGAATAGAGACAACCTTAGAACAATCTTTTGCCACTCATCAAATGACAACGATTCATGAGATGCCAGTGCGTCTTGCCGTGGGAACCGAAATCGCTCTTCCGGGTTATACTTTGATCGTCGCTTCTGAAAACGCCTCCGCATTGCAAGATACTCTAACTAATACCGGTGCAGTTCCCATTTCCGAAACAGCTTGGGATGAACTCAGTTTAGAACAAGGCAGACCTTTACCAGACTATGAACTAACAGAAGACTATAATCCCCTCGAAGCCGGTCTCTGGGAAGCCATTTCCTTTGATAAAGGCTGTTACATTGGTCAAGAAACGATCGCGCGCCTCAATACTTATCAAGGGGTCAAACAACGGTTGTGGGGACTGCGCTTATCACAACGGGTTGACCCTGATACACCGATTACTCTCGACGGGAAGAAAGTGGGAAAACTGACGCGAGTTTTGGAAACAGAAGAAGGAGTGAAAGGCTTAGGTTATATTCGCACTAAAGCTGGGGGAGAAGGGTTAAAAGTAGCAATTGGAGACGCAGAAGCAGAAGTCATCGCTGTTCCCTTTTTGACCCATCAGTAATCGTTCGGGATCGGTAATCACGCCTCACCAAGGTAATAGACAGATCCTCCAACCAAGTTCGTGCAGTTAGAGTCAGGGTGGATTGAAGGAACTGATTAAAGCACTCCCTTAGAACTCGGAACTTGACCACAGCGACGGGGATCGAGTTCTACTGCAGCCCGACACGCCCTGGCAAATGCCTTAAAGGTGGCTTCGATAATGTGGTGAGAGTTAATTCCATCTAGCTGACGAATATGCAAAGTGATTTGGCTATGATTGACCACAGCAACAAAAAATTCTCTCACCAGTTGCGTGTCATAGGTTCCTACTCGTTGCGTTGGAATTTCCAAGCCATAGCTAAGATGAGGACGACCGGAAAAATCTAATGCCACTTGAATCAAGGCTTCGTCGAGAGGGGCAATAAAATGACCAAAGCGGTGAATCCCTTTCCGATCTGATAAGGCTTGAGCAAAAGCTTGACCGAGGGTAATGCCAACATCTTCGTTGGTATGATGATCATCAATTTCGATGTCTCCTGTGGCTTGAACTTCCAAGTCAAATAAGCCATGAGACGCCAGTTGATGAAGCATGTGGTCAAGAAACGGAATGCCAGTGTTCGCTTGACACTTCCCTTCTCCATCTAAATTTAAAGTAACAGCAACATCGGTTTCTCCTGTGGTACGAGAAACCGATGCCGTACGCGGTGTGAAGGAAGCGTTAGCAAGAGGACGCTCAGAAAGTTGCATGATCTAAATTAAACCTAAAAACAAAAAATAACTAAGGACAAATGACAAACCAATTACATCCCCATAATGTTATATCCAGAATCAACATATAACACTTGTCCAGTAATCCCACTGGCGAGATCGCTACATAAGAAAGTGGCAGCATTACCCACTTCCGTTTGTGTAACCGTTCGTTTGAGGGGGGCAACTGTTTCGACATGATGAATCATATCTAAAATACCTCCCACGGCAGAGGATGCCAACGTCCGAATCGGTCCTGCAGAAATCGCATTCACCCGAATATTTTGTTCCCCTAGTTCCGCTGCAAGGTAACGCATACTCATTTCTAAGCCTGATTTGGCAACTCCCATCACGTTGTAGTTAGGAACCACTCGTTCTCCCCCCAGATAAGTGAGGGTGACAATACTTCCCCCATCCGTCATTAGCGGTTTTGCGGCTTGCGCCAACCGCGTTAGGGAATAGGTGCTAATGTCTAAGGCTTGCTTAAATCCATCGCGGGAAGTTTTGCTAAAATCCCCCGAGAGTTCTTCTTTTCCAGCAAAGGCTAAGCAGTGGATGAGAATATCGAGTTTTCCCCATTTTTCAGCTACGGCTTGGAAGGTTGCCTCAATTTGCGCATCATCTTGGACATTACAGGGGACAAATAAACTGGGGTTGAGGGGAGATACTAATTCTCTGACCTTTTTTTCAAATTTTCCGCGATCATCGGGCAGATAAGTGACTCCCATTTCTGCGCCCGCTTGATGAAGTTGCTGGGCAATTCCCCACGCGATCGAGCGATTATTAGCAATCCCTGTAACGAGGGCTTTCTTCTGACTTAAATCCAGCATTGATGGTTAGGTGTAAGTTACAGCCATTCTAGATTATCAAACAACTGAACTTTAATCATCAGAGACCAAACAAGGAAAGCAGAGCCAGTAGACAGGAGAAAGGGAGTGGTATTTATTGATCTGTTTACCTTGTCTTCTCCCTTTCTTTTTGACCGCTGACCCGCCTTACACTTCCGCAGGAGGGCACTCATTCAGTTCGTTGTCTGCATCCATTGGGGCAACTTGCTGGGCTTTACGGTCACCGCCATGGACTTTTTCATACAGCATGCCATGGGTATGACCATTGCCGTTGCGAGGTTGGATCACACCATATCCCCCGTGATTCCGTTGGTAAATCACGTTGATTTCATTCGTCTCTTGATTCCGGAACACATAAAAATCATGATCCACCAGCTGGAGTTGCTCTTTTGCTTCCATGACTGTCATCGCAGGCATCGCAAAATATTTGACCCGAACCACGTCTTCTGGAAGTTCTGGGGCGCGATCATCAACTAAGTTGCCATCAACTGGTTGAGGGGCAACGGTTTCTGCTGTTTTTGGGCTATCATGCGTTTTTTTGTGCAAATGTTTTTCTTTATATTTACGAAGCTGACGGGCAATTTTATCGGCAACTAAATCAATGCTGGCGTATAAATCTCCACTTTGCTCTTGCGCTCGAATCACTTTCCCGTTGGCGTGAACGGTGACTTCTGCTTTCGTGCGATCGCTGACGCGAGAATTAGGGGCGACTGATAAATGGACATCCACTTTTGAGGTGATTTGTTGGAAGTGTTTGACTGCATTTTCCAGTTTTTCTTCAACATAATTGCGGATGGCTTCAGTTACTTCAATGTTATTGCCCTGAATCAAAAGCTTCATTGTTAGCTACTCCATCTTCTAACATTTTTTAATTGATTAATCTTCTTTCCCAAATTGGCTTTGGGCTAAGAAGATTATTGTATCTTCAATGACACTAAGCAAGCAATTAGGCTTAATTTTTAATTAAGAAATCCTTAGTGGATTGGCATAAATTTTCCCTGGATTGTTTGCCGATTTGCTAATAATAGTTTTTCGGACTACAGCATGGCTAAATCGTAAAAAGCACCAACATTTTTCCTTCTCTTGAAGTTCCTTATAATTGGGGTGAACTTTTGATCAACTGAAGGGATTTGTTGATGATAAAGGATATCTCCTCCCTTGTCCTGTCTTTTCTGTTTCTACCCTAACACTTTGTGTTCTGATTAACGATCAGGTCTGATGTGCTTTTTAATGGTTGTTAACATTTCTTGGTAATATTGAGAAAAATGAAGGAAATTTGATCGAATTGAAACGATTTTGTTGTTTAAAGCAGCAAGGAATTGTGCCATATACAGTGGCATGGCAACAGCAGCGATCGCTGATTAATGAGCGCTTGCATAATCCTGACCTTGATGATGTTCTCCTCTTACTAGAACATCCGCCGGTTTATACCCTGGGGACCGGTGCAACGGAACAATACCTTAAATTTGACCCGGCAAACAGTACAGTGCCTTTATATCGCACAGAACGAGGCGGAGAAGTTACCTATCACTGCCCGGGTCAACTGGTGGGATATCCCATTTTGAACCTACGCTATTATCGCTGTGACTTGCACTGGTATCTCCGACAACTGGAAACGGTCTTAATTCGCACTCTCGCCGACTACGGTTTAACCGCCGAACGAGAAGTGGGATTGACGGGCGTGTGGGTAGAAGGGGTAAAAGTGGGCGCGATCGGAATTAAAGCCAAACGATGGCTAACCATGCACGGCTTTTCCTTAAATGTCTGTCCCGATCTGAGTGGATTTTCTCAAATTGTTCCTTGTGGCATCCGCGATCGCGCTGTGGGCAGTCTCCAACAATTTTGTCCGGATATTACTTTATCCGATGTACGCACAACCCTCATCCGCCACTTTGCAGAAGTGTTTGCCGTAGAACTTTATGAATGAAAGGTCAGCACTCACTAGTCAGCAACTACCAAGACAAGAAGGGAGATCGTGAACAGTGAAAGCCAGCGATGGCAATTATTTTCGGTATCTAACCAGAAAAATTCAACTGTCGGCTGTGCTGATGGATTAACTAGCTAACAATTGGACAATGGGATTGCAGCATCAACTTTTGACAATCAGATAAGTGCCGGAACCAATCATCAAACTTCCAGAAGCGACCTTTGCCGGTTTGGCGATTGAGAATCTCAGAGCGATTGTTGCTACTTTTTTAGCGAGAACTGCATAAGTCAGCTTTACTCCTCCCACAGTCACAATAATGATCCCAAGCACCCAGGCTATCTTAGCGTAGCCCAAGGTTGAAGGCTCTAAGAAGGTTGGAAAAAGACTGGCATAGAAAAAAATAGCTTTTATATCCCCCAACGTTACCAATAAACCGGTTAGGAAGCTGGCTACAAGCCCACTCCTTGAGGGGGATTGCTCCAATTTGATGGTCTGATTTCGACTCCTGATCAGGTTGATACCAAACCAGATCAAGTAGATCCCTGCTGCGTATCTAATCAACAGAAAAAATGTTCCCATAATTTCTGAGAGAGCTGTCAAGCCCAGAATAGCTAACATGGCAAAAATGAGATCGCCTAAGACAATGCCAGCTGAAACCGCTGTGCCATGCCATAAACCTAATGTCGCAGCATGAGTCACTACCAGAGCGACGCTAGTACTGGGAATCGCAGCCAGAGTCAGCATTATCGTAACAAGAGCTAGGCTATTCATTAGATTTTTTAGTTTAAGTTTGTGACTTGATAAAATAAATCGTTTCTCAGCCACCAGTTGCCAAATCACTAATGACCAATGACTAATAACCAATAACCTTAACTCGCTTTCCGCTTCGGCTTTTGCTTTTGCGGCGCTTCCTTCCCTTCAGTAACGTTGAGGGTTGCTCGACCATTGCGAGTCACCTTAAGCATTTCCTTCAAATCATTTTCTAAATCCATTAGTATGGATGCTGCATATTCCTCTGCTTCCCGACGCAATTGTTCGCATTCGGCTTCTGCTTTTTGGCGGAGTTGTTGAATTTCTTGCCAAGTGGCTCGACGAGACTCATCACATTCTTGCTGGGTTTGAGTTTGGATTTGTGCCGCTTCTTGACGGGCTTGCTGAACAATCCGCGTTTGACTCTTAATTTGCTCAGCTTCTTGGTGAGCTTGTTCTAACAGAGAGTGACGCTCTGCATGAGCTTGTTGAAGGATACTCTGCTTTTCTTCCAAGATGGAATAAGCTTCATCGAAAGCCGCATCAAGGTTGTCCCAGACCTCATCCATACTACTAAAAAACTCCTCCTCATTAATAAACTTATAAGGAGTAAAGGGAAGATTATGGCTAGTACTGATACACTCTTCCACCTTTTCCAATTTTTTTTGGATGATTAATTGTTCTGGGGAAGGTTGGTTTTCTGATGGGTTGGATTCGGATTTGCTGTAGGAGTTATTGCGTAACATTTATACACATCTTGGGCAACACTTTTAGGAATTAGATGCTCAACCGAGCCACCGAAACGAGCAATTTCTTTAACAACACTGCTACTGAGAAAACTATACTCATTGGACGTCGCCAAAAATACAGTTTCCATGCCTTCCCAAAGGGTGTGATTGGTGTGAGCCATTTGTAACTCTTTTTCAAAATCGGATAACACCCGTAACCCTCGCAAAAGCACTTGAGCATTTCGTTGCTTGGCATATTCTACCGCTAAGCCAGCAAATTGATCGACTTCTACACTAGATAAATGCTGAGTACAATTTTTAATTTGCTGGATACGCTGCTCCGCAGAAAAGAGCGGTTCTTTTTTAGGATTACACAAAACTGCCACGATCACGCGATCAAACAGCTGTGTTCCCCGTTCAATAATATCGAGATGCCCAAAGGTAATGGGATCGAAACTACCAGGGTAAATTGCAATCACCAGTCTTCCTCGGGAATAAATTAGGCTTACAGTGAGGATTATAGTCGTAGATCTCGTTTTGACCAAGTCTTTTTTCCTTTCATGTAAGATTCATCAACCAGAAAGAGGAATAATTGCTCAATATTACAGGAAATTTTACACTGATGAGAGCAGAATCGCTCAATTATCGGCATTTTTCAGTACTTTCACGAAAGTATATTCTTACTTTTGGCTGCTAACGCCTGAATCATTTGAGGAAGGAACAGAAGGCTTTGGTTTAACTCAGGTTTCATCTCAAGGCAGCGATCGCGACATAACTGGTTTTGACCCCATTTCAGACCTTCTTTCCGCATCAAGGCATCACCTAAGCCTTGAATTTTCATGAGGACAAGTTTTGAGACGAGAGAAATTTCAGGTGGAAATGTTCATCAGTAGGATCAAATGGCAAGCTGAGACATAATTGAGCAAGGAGATTATCCCTGACAACTTATGAACTACTGGCTTTTAAAGTCCGAACCGAATGACTACAACATCAATGATTTACAGCAAGAAAAAATAGCCATTTGGGATGGAGTGCGGAACTATCAAGCGCGGAATTTTTTACGTGAAATGCAGCCTCTAGATGTTGCCTTTTTCTATCACTCTAATGTTAAACCGCCTGGCATTGTTGGTCTAGCGCGCATTATCGAAACGAACATCCCCGATCCCACACAATTCGATCCCAAAAGCAAATATTACGATCCAAAAGCCACAGCAGAACAGCCTCGTTGGCAAACCGTCAAAGTAGAATTTATGCAAAAGTTGGCGCAGAAACTTTCGCTTCCTCAACTCAAAGCCATGTTTACTCCTGAAGAATTAGCCGTAGTGAAAAAAGGGAATCGACTCTCCGTGTTGCCTGTTAGTTCAGAAGTCGCTCAACGCCTGCTCTCAGAAATTAAGCAGGGATGACATAGAAATGGGTTAGTACAAATGACCAATGACTAATAACCAAGGACGAATTTCCAATGTTAAGATAATCTATATCCCCCTGGGGGGGATCTGACTCCTTATGTTATATTACAATTAGTAAAGATTAGTTAAGAAGATTAAAACATTGTTTAAGAGTTCCTGGTTCCCCTTATCAATAACCGAAGTCAGCCAACGACTCCAAATTTACGCCAGAGCGTTCCTACTCAAGCAAAAACGTTGGCTTGTTTTTGGGGCATCCGGCTTTTTAGTTTCGATTCCAGTTTTTGCTCAAGCACCCATGGTGCGGGAGTTTCCACTACTCAGCTTAGTCTTAACTCTAGGCTGGATTGGGTTAGGTATTGCTTGGTTTAGACGCCCAAAAACCTCTCTTTGGGGAGATCTAATGATTGGTTTTAGCTGGAGTTGGTTAGCCGGATCAATCTATTGGGGTTGGTTTCGGTGGGAACCCATCATTCATCTTCCTGTTGAGGCGATTGGTTTACCCTTTGCCTTTTTCGCCTTGGCAAGAGGCTGGGGACAAGTGGGGAATTTATTTTATTTAGGTTCTTTACTGGGAACTGCTCTAACCGATGTCTATTTTTATCTCACCGGTTTAATGCCTCATTGGCGAGAGTTAATGCGGGTTGATCCGGCACTGTATAAGCCCATTTTCCAAGATGCGCTGGTACAGATGCAAACCCCTTGGAGTGTCGTTTGTGCCATTGTAATTGTGAGTCTTCTCTCGGGAGTCGGGATTTTTGGCATCAAACAGAATACTCTTCCTTGGTGGGCTTTTAGCGGTGCCGTGTTAAGTACCCTCCTTGTCGATGGTTTATTCTGGATTGCTGCAGCGATGGCTTAGATATTTAAGAACCAACAACCCTTATACCTGATAATCTGATATCTGATATCTGATTTAACCTGGAAGTGAGGGGCCCCTGTGAAAAGAAAGTGCCTCATCCTGCTCTGTATTAAGTATAAAGTGTGCTAAAATCAACCTGTTTGAAAGTTTAAAATTATTAAGATAGTGGCTTTGATACGACCTCAATGGAAAGCAGAAAAACTAAACCCAAATAACTGGGTCGACGGTTTTCAATTGACAGAAGACTAAACTTTCTTGCTGATGAATCAGTTTCGACAACTGTATTCAGACTCTAATGATTCTGTGGAAATGCTCTCCTCTATCTTGCTAAGTCAGATTTCTTGCTTAGAATGACTGTGAACGCTTACTCTTCTCCTTTTCCCACTTCTGCTGCTGCATCTAATCCCTGTTCCACTGATAGCTTTACGGTTCGTCCGGCACGCATTGATGATCTCGGTGGCGTAACCGAAGTTTTGACCCATAGCTTTCATCCTTCTCAAGGCTTGGGAATGTTGATGTATCCTTTCTTGAAATTGGGGATTTATGAAGATATTCGCAGTCGCATGTGCAGCGATCGCGCTTATTATACTTGTTTAGTGGCAACGGCTGCCTCTACGGGAAAAGTCACCGGAACCGTTGAACTCTGTCTAAATTGTCCAGAAGGTTGGATTCCCAAACAATATCAATCCACTTATATTTCTAACTTAGCGGTCAGTCCTCATCACCGCCGACAAGGAATTGCTCAGCGTTTGTTGAGAAGTTGCGAGCAACTGACGAATCAGTGGGGATTTAAAGAAATTTATCTCCACGTCCTGGATAATAATACCGCCGCTCAAAAACTCTATGCGCAATCTGGTTATCAACAATGTCGGGTCGAGTCGAGTCTAACGGCTTGGTTATTTAATCAGCCGCGACGAGTCCTTTTAGGAAAATCAGTGATTGGGCTGCGTGCCAGTAAGAGTTTTGAGAGTCAAGCCATTCGGTTTCAATGGGATTGAGCTCAGAGCAATATTGAGGTAAAAAGAAAATGTATAGTCCTAAAGATTACCACTCCTGCCATTTGGCTTTAACTTTCTGCTTTAAACCTGAGTATTTATGCTCATTGCATAACTAGGATGCACTCACCTACTTAAGCTGAGATCACAGTATTGCCTTTACTTTTCCGCTTCCGTCCCTATTCAATCATTCATTTACCAAACTGATAACCAGCAGGTAGATCAGAAACCATAATTTTAGTTCCTTCTGCGGGGTTAGTAAAAACGACTTCTAAATTAGGTAGAGATGTAAGTTGTTGAATCAGTGCTGTTGGCTGATCCGAATTAAATCCTCCTGGAGAAGCACAAATTGAAGGACATTGCGGATTGTTGATTACCCAAAACACTCTAGTAGGTTGACTTAAATAAGCATTTTTCCAAAATGAGCTATCAGGTATATGCCTCACTTGCCTTGGATTATCGAAATAAAAATAACTCATATATAACGAATAATTTTGAATAAAGAATAAAACATTTGACTCTTGAGTTTCAATTTTAGTTAAAAGCTTGAGAGATTCCTGATGGAAAGTAAGAATTTCGTTACTGGGATAGCGAATATCAGATATTTGAGCTGTCCATGCTGCTAAAACTAAAGATATTAAATCTCGACTCTCATCCATAAAGTAACGAGCTGGTCTAAGGATAAGACTATATAAAATAAAGGCAATAATTAATATCATTGATAGCTGCTTTAGTAACTGATTAAAATCTGAAAGCGTTACTATTTTATAAGTAATTAAAATTAAACAAGGTTGAACTGGCAAATAATATCTATCTATAATGAGTGGGCTATAAGAAATGATAAAAACAAGGATAGCTGAAAATAAAATTAGTGAAACCAAAAGATAGGAAAGACTTGTTAAAATGCTAGGACCTAAAAAATTAGTATATTTTTTTTTGAGGTCATTAGAAACTAGATTAATACAGAGAGAAATAATTAAGCATAAAAATACTATTCCCAACACATAATTAATTAACCAATTAGATTGGATAATTCTTTCTAATTGGTTGGTCTCAATACCAGTCAAAATATATAAATTTGAAAAACTTGATAGTAGTTTTTCTAAACTCTCAAATATTAACTTGATCAAATCAGGATTTAAGTACCTTGCTCCATGGGTTTCTAGTAAATTAGAAGTCGCAATTTCATTATCTTTTATACCGATTTGCCAATTAAAATAAATTATTATTAAAACCGTACAAGTTAAACCAGGCAAAGTTAAAATAGTATAACGCTTTAAAAAAGATTTAATTCTTGGCATCTCCATCTGCAAAGTTATCAGAAACGCCGCTATTAAAAGAAAACCACTCGCATAGCGAAATGAGATTAATAAAAAAATCCCGAAGCCTGCTATGATAGTATTAATCGACCCAATATAATTTCTAGGTGAAAATAATAGCAATAGAGTGATAAAAGGAACACCTGCCCACAGAAATATATCGGTTCCTTGAAAAGTCCACGGTGGAGTATAAAAAATTGGTAAAAGGATTGCAATAATTAAATGAATTGGTAAAAAAATTGAACCAATCTTGAGAGGAGATAAAAGGCATCGAGAGCTAATAACAGACCAGCCGAGCCAGCCCATAAAAGTTGTTAAGCCATAGATAATCTTAAGGGTAATCGCAAGTGGGATATTGAAAAAAAGAAAAGCTGATACCAACAGAGATAATCCTGGAGGGAAATGAGTTAAGTACTTTGAGACTGGAGGTTGATTAAGATCAAATTGAGAGGAGAAAGCATTTGTCAGTCCTGATCCTTCAACCAGTCGATAAGCTGCTTCCAGCTGCGTACTCAGATCCCCATGAATTCTTAGCGGTCCCAACAGCCTGATCAGGATGACCAAAGCTGTTGAGAGCAACATGATTCCAAAAACATTGCGGTTTCCTGCACTGAGGCGAAAGATTATAGTTTGTAGTTGGTTCATCGATTTAGAGAATCTCCATTTATCCAGGGGGATTTAGGATTGTACCGACTCAGGTCTACTCTGCTGCTTAGTCCGTTCCCAAGCAAAGCCCATAACGTTTGCTATTTGCGAGAGAAAAAATAAGCCGGAAATGAGGAGTTGAGGTTGAGAGGAAAGTTTGGTAAAAGGATAAGTCAATAAGTTGATATAGAAGGAGAGAGGTTCAACTTGTATCGACTTTGCTTCTCGTTTGGCACGAATTTGATGAAAGCAGAAAGCACCTCTACCGTAGTTAAAATGCTGTCGCCAAAAAGACCCTAATGTTAAGGTATGAGCGTGGTAAACTTCCATGGCGGGACTATAATACATGGTGAAACCATGATGCCGCCAACGATCACAAAATTCTCGGTCTTCTCCAGCAGCCAACGGAAAATGAGTCTCAAATCCTCCTACTTTATGGAAAAGTTGACGAGGCATAGCAAAATTATTGGAAGCAAAAAAGATAGAATTTCTCTGATCTTGATTGTAGTAGTCGTAAATATAGTCAATTAAGAGTTGACTTGCGGTTGAGTAAAGATTCTGAGATAAAGCATTGACGGTATGACCCCCAATGAGAGCTTGAGGACATTCATTACGGGCTGTTGCTACAGCTTGTAACCAATTCGCATCGGGCTGACAGTCATCATCAGTGAAAACCAAGTAATTTCCCCGAGCTTCGGCTGCGCCAGTATTACGAGCGCTGGCTGGACCGGCATTTTTCTGCTTAATCAAGCGTATAGCCAGCTGATCCGCAAATTGATCGGTAATTGGTTTTATCGGGATATGACTACCATCATCAACGACGATCACTTCGAAGCCTGTGCAAGGATAGTCTAACTGAGCAATGCTTTGCAGACACAGTTGTAAGCGCTCAGGGCGATTGTAAGTGGGAATAACAATCGAAAATTCAGGAGTTGTAATATCCATAATTCAAGCTTTGAGTACGGCAACAAAATCTGCATATAATTTCGTTAACTTGGAGATATAATTCTCCCTAAAAACAGAAAAATAGATTCTAGTCTTTTTTACGTTCAGTGAACAATCAATATTAAACATCATTGCTCTTGATGCTTTGCTCTAAAATTAACGCTTATACTCCATTTGCTTTAATTATTAAATGTTCAACATAAAAAAGCAATAAAAAATGAGAGCAAATGTCCAGAAAGTATCAGTGATTACTTTTTATTCAGTAAACCTTAAAGTCACAAAAATTGATTGATCTGATCAATCGATTTTTGATATTATTTAAAACAGAATGAAGATACTTTCCCATAAGAATTTTGCAAGCATAAACTTACAATTAAGAAGAAAATGCACTTGACACTAAATATCAAGCAAAACTATACTCATTACTTAAGTAAGTACAGCCTAGGGGGATGATTAAGCTTTTAGAATTATTAAATCCTAATTAAGCTTAACCCTTTTATTGGGTCTTCATTCTTTATTAATAGTAATGTCAATATCTGTTGTGATTCCTGTTTATAACGGTGGAGAGAGCTTTCGTCATTGCTTAGCCAGCATCAACGAAAGTGTCCTTCCTCCTGATGAGGTGATTGTTGTGTGTGATGGCGATACCGATGGATCTTGGCAAGTAGCAGAAGCCTTTGGGGTAAAAGTACTACAGTTACCAACGTCTGGAGGGCCAGCCAGAGCAAGAAATCTAGGAGCAAAAGCAGCTCAAAGTGATTTACTATTTTTCATTGATGCTGATGTTGCACTCCATCCTCAAGCTTTGCGCCTGATTGAACAACAATTCCAAAAAGAACCTGATCTGGCAGCATTGATTGGATCTTATGATGATGCACCAGGTGCTCATAACTTCTTGTCTCAGTACAAAAACTTATTTCATCATTATACTCATCAAATTTCTGCGGAAGTCGCATCAACTTTTTGGGGAGCTTGCGGCGCCATTCGTAGGGATGCGTTTGAATCCGTAGGCGGGTTTGATGAGCGTTATCGCCAACCTTGCATTGAAGATATAGAGCTCGGTTACCGACTGAAACGGCAAGGCTACTCCATTCGGCTTTGTAAGAATATTCAAGTCAAGCATCTTAAGCGATGGGAACCCATTTCTTTACTCAAAGCAGAAATTTTTTACCGCGCTTTACCTTGGACGGAATTAATGTTGCGCGATCGCTGCTTCGGGACTGACTTAAACTTAAGCTATGCCAACCGCTTCAGTGTCGTGTTGGTTTTTGCACTTCTGGGCAGTTTGGTTATCAGTGGACTCACACCTGGGTTCTATTACGTCAGTATCGCCTTAGTTCTAGCGCTCATTGCCATCAACCAGGAGGTTTACCGCTTTTTTTACAGCAAGCGGGGTTTAGTTTTTACGCTGCAAGTCATTCCTTGGCACTGGCTCTATTTCTTTTACGGAGGAGCGACCTTTGCTTATGGCGTGAGCAAACACTATTTTTTGCAAATTTTACAGGGATTACCACGACAAAACCCTGGCAAAGTTGGATAGATCGTTTGCCAGTTCTGGTAAGAATTACAGCTCTATAAGTTTTTCTTTGACGTGTAATTTTCTCAAATTTCTCACATTTGTTTTTCAAGGTGAATGTATAAGTACTTTTCTTATTCAAACCCTGATTAAAGCCCGAAATTGCCCACACTATACTTAAGCCAAATTAACTAGGCCTGAACTCCTCTAACTCCTCTTCTGTAATTATTATCGGCGGTGGTCCAGCAGGTTTGACAGCCGGATATGAATTAGTCAAGCATGGCGTCAACTCGATTGTTTTAGAAAAATCGAATCAAGTCGGAGGCATTTCTCGCACAGAAACTTATAAAGGTTATCGTTTTGACATTGGTGGACATCGCTTTTTTACGAAAGTGGGCGAAGTACAAACGATTTGGCAAGAAATTTTGGGAGACGACTTCATTCAAGTGCCAAGATTATCACGAATTTACTATGGTGGTAAATTCTACGACTATCCCCTATCTATAGTCAAAACTTTACGTAACCTAGGTCCATTTCAAAGTTCATTAATTCTAATGAGCTATCTCAAAGCTAAACTAAGAAAACGGCTCAATCCCGAATTCAAAGCAGATACGCTTGAAGATTGGGTAATTGACTGTTTTGGAGAGCGGCTTTACCGCATTTTTTTCAAAACTTATACAGAAAAGGTGTGGGGAATTCCTTGCCATAAAATTCGTGCCGACTGGGCAGCCCAGCGCATTCAAAATATGTCTCTCAAGCGGGTTGTGCTCAATACTTTATTTGGCGGTCAAGATGCCAAAAGCCTGATTAAAACCTTCGACTATCCTCGTTTAGGACCCGGTATGATGTGGGAACGCTGCCAAGAGAAACTCGAAGCAAGAGGAACACCGGTTCATCTGAATACAGAGGTAGTACGAGTGGAGCGAGAAGGAATGCGCATCACTAAAGTCATCGCAAAACAGGGCAATTCCACTTTTGAGTTAGAGGCCAACCACTTGATTAACTCGATGCCAATCTCCCTGTTAGTGCGTCGCCTTGATCCTCTCCCTCCAGAAGAAATTTTAGCAGCTGCACAAGGGCTGAAATATCGAGACTTTCTGATTGTCGCCCTAGTGGTGAATCGGGAACATTTATTTCCCGATAACTGGCTTTACATTCATAGTCCTGATTACAAAGTGGGTCGCATTCAAAACTTCAAGAACTGGAGTCCAGAGATGGTTCCTGATGCTAGCAAAACTTGCTTGGGAATGGAATATTTCTGTAGCGAAGGCGATCATCTGTGGGAAAGGTCAGAAGCTAGCTTAATTCAGTTAGCTTCCCAAGAAATTGTCAAGCTCGATTTAGGGGTTGAAGAAGGCGACGTGGAAGATGGCTGTGTGATTCGCCAACGTAAAGCTTATCCAGTTTATGACGGGGAGTATCGCCAGCACCTCCAAGTGTTGCAAGACTATCTCGAAATGTTTGAAAACTTGCAAACTGTTGGGCGTAACGGAATGCATCGCTACAACAACCAGGACCATTCAATGTTGACCGCTTTGCTCGCAGCCAGGAATATTGTTGGT
Source organism: Cyanobacteria bacterium GSL.Bin1 (assembly GCA_009909085.1). Classification (NCBI taxonomy): domain Bacteria; kingdom Bacillati; phylum Cyanobacteriota; species Cyanobacteria bacterium GSL.Bin1. The sequence continues at coordinate 20,636 of JAAANX010000055.1, forward strand.
GAAGAACATGATATTTGGAATGTGAATGTTGAGCGCTCTTACCACGAGAATTTTACCGATGAAGAGTGGTCAAAGCTTAAGCAGGAATCTTCTAACTCAAGCAATGATCCGGTTTCGGTTTCATCTGTGTCTTAGACTGGTTTAGGTAAAGTGCTATGGAAAATTCTGATTATTCATTTGTTTCAGTGATCATTCCAGTCTTTAATGATGCGGAGCGACTGCAAATTTGCTTAAAAGCGCTGGCTGAGCAAACTTATTCTCAGTCACAGTATGAAGTGATTGTAATTGACAACGGTTCTGATGATGCAGCCCAAGTGAAAGCAGTTGTTGCTGAATTTGAATTCGCGATCGCGACTCAAGAATCGACCCCTGGCTCTTATGCCGCTCGTAACAAGGGTCTTTCTATCGCTAAGGGAAGCATCATTGCATTTACCGATTCCGATTGTATTCCCGCACCCAACTGGCTAGAACAAGGCGTTCATCACTTATCTCATTCCCCCAATTGTGGACAAGTGATCGGCAAAGTGGATCTATTTTTCAAAGATCCGCAAAAGCCAACCCCCGTCGAACTTTATGAAAGTATGACAGCCTTTCCCCAAGAAAAGCTCTTAAAAAACTTTCACGGCGGGGCAACGGCTAATGTCTTTACCTGGCGCTCTGTCATTGAAAAAGTCGGTCCATTTAACACCCAACTGAAATCCAATGGGGATCTCGAATGGGGAAGGCGAGTCTTTGAAGCCGGATATCAGCAAATTTATGTGGCTGATGTCGAAGTCAAGCATCCGGCGCGTCAGGGTTGGAAACAACTCCATCAACGCACAATTCGTTTAGCCGGTGGCGTTTATGATCTACATGTGCGTTCAAAAAACTCTTTTCTGGCTCGCCAGAGAATGTTTGCTCGCCTATTACTAGATGACCTCACTCCACCAGTCAACTTCATGATCAATGCTTTTAGAACCTCTCAATTGAACCACTGGCATCATCGCATTGTTGTTTCTCTGGTGATTTTCTATGTCAGGTACATCAGCGCGTGGGAGAAAATGCGACTGAACTTGGGAGGAATATCCCTTCGGGGTTAGGAGGAAATTTATGCGGATTGCTTTCATTGTTGGTCAATTTCCCATGCTCTCAGAGACATTTATTCTTAACCAAATTACAGGAGTTATTGAGCAAGGGCATGAAGTTGATATTTACACTGAATATTGGGGGGATTGTTCTTGCGTTCATCCTGATGTTCATAAATTCCAATTACTAGAACGAACTTATTTACTACCATCAATTCCTAATAATTTGTTCTGGCGACTGAGTAAAGGAATTGCCTTATTTCTAACTCACTTTCACCAATCTCCTCGCTTGTTATTATCGACACTTAATCTAAGAAAACATGGTTTACTTTCCGGAGGATTATGGCTTTTATATTCTGCCATTCCTTTAATGAATAAACCAACTTATGATATTGTTCACTGCCAATTTGCTACTCAAGGCTATCGCGGAATGTTCTTCAAAGCCCTGTTGCGTCCTCAGCCAAAGTTAATTATCACGTTTCGCGGACATGATATTAGTTGCTATGTTCAAAAACAGGGTAAACATGTTTATGATGACCTTTTTCAAGCCGGGGACTTTTTCCTGGTGAATTGCGAGTTCTTCCGACAGCGAGTCATTCATTTAGGTGCCGATCCAGCGCGGACTCAGGTTCACTTTTCCGGGTTAGATTGTAAGAAATTTCCGTTTCAAAGTCGTCAAGCTGAACCAACAATTCAAATTACGACCATTGGCAGACTGGTAGAAAAGAAAGGAATTGAGTATGCGATTCGCGCTGTTGCTCAAAAAATTCAACAATATCCCAATCTAAAGTATCAAATTATCGGTGATGGACCGCTCAAAGAGCATTTACAGTGTTTAATTCATGACTTAGGTGCTGAAGAATCAATCGCGCTATTAGGTTGGAAAAACGAGCAAGAAATTATTGAAATTCTAAACCAATCCCATCTTTTTATCGCCCCCAGTGTTACAGCAGCGGATGGGAACCAAGATGCTCCGATTAATGTTTTAAAGGAAGCGATGGCGATGGGACTTCCTGTGATTAGTACCCATCATGGTGGAATTCCTGAGTTAGTCCAAGATGGCGTTTCTGGTTTTTTAGTTCCCGAACGCGATGTGGATGCCCTTGCCAGCAAACTGGAGCAATTAATTCAAAATCCGCAGTGGTGGGAAGAAATGGGCAAAGCGGGGCGCGCGTATGTGGAGGAACATTTCGATCTAGAACAATTAAATCAGCGATTGCTACAGCTCTACGAGCAATTAGTTAATGACTCTTCGATTCAAGAAAGACCCTTAGTAGAGTCTGCTATTCGTTCCACGCCCCCTTAAAAATTTTGCAATTCATTACGTCTTAAGCCTAGTTTCTAAAAAATTATGAGGTATTGATTAAAGATGACAGAGCCGATAGTAACAATTGTAGTTGTTCCCCGAGAACGGTTTAGCTATGCTCAAACTTCCCTGGAAAGTATCTATGAGCACACTCAGATTCCGTTTAAGCTGGTGTATGTAGATGGTAATTCTCCGTGTTCAGTGAGCGAGTATTTACAAGCGCAAGCAAAAGTCCATCATTTCCAACTAATTCGGACCGATTATTATCTCTATCCGAACCAAGCACGTAACTTGGGATTAGCGCAAGTAGATACCCCTTATTTAGTCTTTATCGATAATGATGTTGTCGTGACCCCAGGGTGGTTACAGGCCCTAGTGCAATGTGCTGAAGAAACAGATGCCAGTGTTGTGGGTCCGTTGATGGGGCAACATGAACCCGTCCACCAAGAAATTCATTTTGCCGGTGGAGAATCTCATATTTGGGTGGATCGACGAGGAAGACGACGGTTAAGGGAGAAAATGTATGAACAGGGAAAATCAGTAGCTACAATACGCGATCGCCTACAACGCAAAGAAACAGAGTTGGCAGAATTTCACTGTGTACTAATACGCAAGTCTGTGTTTGAACAAATTGGTGTTTTAGATGAGCAAATTCTCAATACGAAAGAACATCTCGATTTTTGTATGCTGGTTCGCGAAGCCGGTCAAACAGTTTATTTTGAACCCAATGCTTTAGTCACCTACGTCGCGGGTCCTCCCTTGCAATGGAGTGATTTACACTACTATATGTTGCGCTGGAGCGATGATTGGACACTAAGGAGCCTCAAGCGTCTCCGCGAAAAATGGGACTTAGCAGAAGATGCGTACTTTACGACCAAGTATCATAAACTCGGTTGGCGACGCAAAACGAATATTATTGTACCGATAATTTGGAAACTAACCTTTGGTCTATACAGTCCGCGGTTAGAACATTTTTTGATCAGAGTTGAACACTTGATCAATCATTGGCTAAGTAATCGCCATGCTAGAGAACAAGTAAGTCATTCTCTGAAATCAGAAGACAACGCGCCCTCAATGCCTGTCTTGTCTGATCATTCCTCATAAAATCCCCGATTAACTTGCTTCAACATGGCACCTGAAATTATTAATACCCCTGATAGTTTATTAAAACATCCTCGCTTACTCCTAAAAATGATGGGGCAAGATCTGCTAGCGTCCCGAGAGCTAGCCTGGCGCCTAATGATTAGAGATATTAGCGCTAAATATCGTCAAGCCCTATTGGGGGTTGTGTGGGCTTTTGTTCCTCCCATTACTATGGCAGTTGGCTTTACTCTTGCCAGAGATGCCAAAGTTTTTACGGTTGGCGAAACGGATATCCCTTATCCTGCTTATGTCATGTTTAGCATGGCGCTGTGGCAAACCTTTGTGGAGGCGGTGACAGGACCAGTGGAAGCAGTGATTAAAGCGAAGCCAATGTTAGCCCGAGTTAATTTTCCCCGAGAGGCGATTATTCTTGCCAAGTTAGGAGAAGTGGGCTTTAATTTTGGCATCAAGCTGATTTTGATTGTAGGCTTGTTTCTTTACTTTCAGGTTCCTGTGAGCTGGAGTTTGATTTTAGTCCCGGTTGCCCTCATTCACCTCGTTCTTCTAGGAACATTGTGTGGTGTCTTGCTTGCTCCCTTGGGCGTTTTATATCAGGATGTGTCTAAAAGTTTAAACATGATTACAGGCTTTTGGCTATTTCTCACCCCTGTGATTTATCCCGTTCCTAAAGAAGGTCTATTTGGTATGTTGGTTGGACTCAATCCGGTGACACCATTGCTAGTAACCACCCGAGAATTAGCAACCACTGGAATTGTGTCTAATTCCAGCGGATTTTGGTTGGTGAGCGGATTGACCTGGATAGGACTAATTTTAATTTGGGTGGGATTTCGCATTGCTATCCCTTATGTTGTTGAGAGGGTAACTTCGTAAAGATCATGGTTGATACTCAATATCAGTCCTTAGCAAAAACGTTTTCTTCGGAAAAACCTGTCATCTCAGTGGAAGGGGTATCGAAAAAGTTTTGCCGAGATTTAAAGCGATCGCTGTTTTATGGCGTCCAAGATATTGTTGCCGATTTGACAGGAGGTCGGCGCAATACTCATCGACTGCGATCGCGCGAATTTTGGGCTTTAAATTCAGTCAGTTTTCAGCTTTACCCAGGACAAGCACTGGGAATGGTAGGCACAAACGGAGCTGGTAAAAGCACATTACTGCGAATTATTAGTAGCCTGATTAAACCCGATACCGGATCAGTGCGAATTCGAGGACGACTGGCACCCCTCATTGCCCTAGGAGCCGGCTTTAATCCCATTCTGACCGGTCGAGAAAATATTTATGCCAATATGTCTATCCTCGGACTTTCCACTCGACAAATTGAGCAGCGGTTCCAAGCTGTCGTAGATTTTGCCGAAATTCATGACGCCATTGATGCGCCAGTGCAAACTTATAGTTCAGGGATGACAGCCCGCCTTGGTTTTGCCTGTGCAATTCACACTGAACCCGATATTCTACTTATTGATGAAGTCCTCGCCGTCGGCGATGCTCGTTTCAAAGCGAAGTGTTACCGCCGACTCTATGAACTTAGGAAAAAAGGCGTTGCGTTCATTTTAGTTAACCACAATCCCCAAGCCGTTCTTAACATTTGTAACCAAGCGATTTATCTTTCTCAAGGGCAAGTCAAGGGGATGGGAGACGTCGATACCATTATTACTCAATATGAAAGGGATTTGTTTGTACAAGGAAGTGATCTTTGTTCCAATCGATTAACTTTGCCGCCAAAACTGCGAGAAGAAAGTCATGGGATAGATATCTGTGCTCTATTTTTCCGCAATGCTGAAGGAGTGATCGCTGAAGAAGTATTTAATGGTCAGCCCTTAACCTTTTGTGTGAGTTGTCAAGCTCATCATGCCTACGAAAACATTACCTTGCAGATCAAAATTACGCGGGTGGGGGGTGAAGATAGTGCAACGACGATTCTCTTTCTCAGTGGTGACAATGACAACGTATCCTTTGATTTGCCCAAAAGCCGCTTAGAACTCCAGTTGCAATTTCCTTATTTGGGTCTAGCTGCCGGAACGTACACCATGAACGTCAAGCTCAAAAAAGATTCCTTATACATCTTTGATCTGGTGCAATCTTTTCGATTTACAGTCAACGATAGTTGTAATTTATATCGTTGTCAGTTTTACCAGCCCCATAACTGGTCTTTTAAGACAATTGCTGAGGTCATCTAGTCATGTCTCCTCCCCAACTGAGTATCATTATTCCTACCTACAATCGTCCTCATTTACTCCCACTTGCGGTAGAAAGCGCTCTTAGACAAACCGTTCAGGAAATTGAAGTAATTGTTGTTGATGACGGTTCTTCTCAATGGGCTTCCCTTCCCAGAGATCCGCGTTTGCAGGTCATTCGTTTGGCGCGATCGCGCGGAGGGGCTGCCGCTCGCAATGTTGGAACACAAGCTGCTCGAGGACGCTGGATTAGCTATCTTGATGATGATGATGCTTTATTGCCTCACATGGCGGAGGTTTCTCTAGAAGCTCTTGAAAAGACAAAATTCCCCTCACCTGTAGGGGTGATTTCAGGAATTGAAGTTGTGAACTCAAAAGGAGAAATCCTGAAAAAACGTTTACCTCCACCGATTCGATTAAAGGGTTGTCATTTCTCTTTAGAAGACCTCGAACCCGGTAAATCCTACAATACTAAGCAAACCTTGGTAGTTGAGCGAGACGTCATTAATCAAATTGGAGGATGGGATGAATCATTTAGCTCTCGTGTCCATACTGAACTGTTCTTGCGACTCAATCTAGTTTGTACCATTATTGGACTTTCCATTCCCACTTACCAACTCCTGCGCGATCAACAAGCTAGAGTTTCTCGAAATCCAAAGCTTCGTCAAGACAGTTTTCATCGCTTGATTCAAAAGCATCAAGCAATCTTTGAGACTCATCCAAAAATGTTCTCTGAGTTTGTTTATCAAGAGGCTTTCATATCGTATCAAATAGGGCAAGAAAAAGTAGCTCTAACTCAGTTTCTATGGGCACTCCAAATTAATTCCCCACATATTTTACAGTTAAATTTTAATTCTGGATTATTCCAATTGAGAAAATTTCTTAAACCTCTACTCTCAATCTCATCTAATTTCTCTTAATTAGCCAAAGTAATTGCAATTAGTTCCAACTTTTTTATAGATAGAAGTCATATGATCACTGATATTCTCGACCTAGGTGAACAAAAAAAACAACTACAAACGGAGGTCATTGTCATTGGCTCTGGAATTGCCGGTGCAGAAGTGGCAACCCACCTTGCACGTCACGGAAAGAAAGTAGTGCTTCTTGAAAGCGGTCGCAAGCAATATGATCCATCAATCCAAGCGTTGAATGATGTTATATTTCTCGGTAAACGACATCGTGAATTAAATCCAAACAGCTATTATCATCGTTACCTTCCGCCTGAATTACGTGGCGTCAGTCGTGTCCGTCAATTTGGTGGTACCAGTAACGTCTGGACAGGAAAGTGGAAATACTTGCAACCTTCTGATTTTGAGGGTCGAGCATGGGTTCCTAACAGCGGCTGGCCAATCTCCTTTCAGGAACTGTTGGAACACTACCGTTCTGCAGCAAAAGATTACGGTTTTGGAGATTTAGAAGCAGAAGCAATACGTCCTGAAATTACTTCCCTTCGATCGAAGATTGCTGCAGGAGGATTAAAGATGAGCAGTTTCTATTGGGAACAGACCCCTACTCGCACGGCAATACGCTTTGGTGAGGAGATGCGTTGCTCTAAAAACTTACAAGTGATACTAGGCGCTACTGCAACTGAATTAACACTTGATGCTTCCTGTCAACGGGTCAATGCAGTTACTTGCCGCTCCCTGGAAGGTCGAGAACTAACTGTAGAAGGTAAACTGATCGTTCTGGCAACTGGTGCATTTGAGACGGCACGACTCCTACTTGCTTCTAATCGTCAACTTCCAAATGGGATTGGTAATGAGTATGACCTCGTCGGTCGTTTTTATACAGATCATCCTAAACACCATACTGGGACCTTACAACCAGGTTTTCTAGTTCGAGAATATGCCCATGAACTGCAGTATGCTCCTAAGCCCCGTTTTTGTATTTGTTTTGCCCTAGACGATCAAACTCAGCAAGAGTATGAGCTTCTAGAGCATGTTGTGTACTTGAAGCCAATCTACGAAAAGCAAATGGACAGGATATGGCGAATTTTGAGAGGTCGTCCGATTTGTAAAGATGGCAATGGTGCTGTCTCGGCTTATCGAGTTAAGTTTGTCACTGAGCAGGTTCCCCACAAAGGGAGTCGTGTGAAGCTAGGACAGGAATATGATGCAAATGCCCAACGAAAGCTAGAGGTTAACTGGTGCTTTACAGAGCAAGACCGACGTTCGATGGCAAAGACACTGGAACTTTTAACGCAACGATTTGCTGAAGTTGGGATGGGAACCTTTGATTTCGGAAATGATCCTCCTACTTTAGAGAGCATGACCGATGCCGCGCACCAGATGGGAACGACTCGTATGGCTAGTACGCCAAAAGAGGGAGTGGTTGATCCAAATTGTCGAGTCTTCGGAACAGACAATCTTTATGTAGCAAGTTCTGCCGTCTTTCCCACTGGACCTTCCTACTCACCGACATTTACTATTCTGGCACTCGCCCGTCGTCTTGGTCAGCATTTACTCAAGATAACAGAAAAACAACGAGAAATTTCTCAAATAAAAACCAATTAATTGGCTTATCAATATTTAAAACTTGAACATTTTAATGGCAATTTTGTATCTGTAACTGTCTAATTTTTTCAAAATGTGGCTGTATGATAAATTGAAACATGTAAAAGAAGATTTTATTTTAATTATCTTAATTTTTAGTTCTTTTTCTATTATTCAATATCATTGATCTCTATGTTACCTAAGTTATTTTCCAATAAACCCCAAATTTTTTTCATGCACGTTCCAAAAACTGGTGGAACTTCTATGGATTCAGCAATAAAAAAACATTATGGGTGCCAATCTTACCACATTGATCCAATACAGACAAAATCAATGGCAAATTTGCTTTATCAGTCTGTTCCATGTATTGATAAAGGAACATACTTATTGCGAGATGGCTTTGTTTTAGATGCCATGAATCGAGATATTTTGTATATTTCAGGGCAGGGTAAGCGCAAGAAAAATGAAGCTGTAATATGCTATTAGAATCCATCTAGCAATCAGGATTGGTCATGGCAAAAGGTTTTGGTGAAGCATCTATTTCCCCTAAAGAAA